>JBDRZD010000006.1:0-40267 GCA_039803745.1 Caldifarciminota bacterium | reverse complement strand
TTGATTTTTATCCTTTTTTATTTTTATAATTTTAATATGAATACAAGAGAATATCTTGCATTTCAAAGAACAATTATGGCAAATGAAAGGACATTACTTGCATATATAAGGACATCTCTTGCTTTTTTTATTGTTGGATGCTCTTTAATAAAATTTTTCAATTTAACTATTACTTTTATTCTTGGTCTTTTATTCATTTTTCTTTCAATTTTAATACTTTTAATTGGTTTTTTAAGATATAAAATCTTTAAATCAAAAATGAAAAATGCTTTACATAATAGTTAAGAAGAGAGGGATTTTAATAAAGAGTCTGCCTTTTGAAAAAGATGAGATTTTAATTGGAAGAGAAATAGGATGTGATATAATTCTTTCTGATCCAACTGTTTCAAGAAGACATGCTATTTTAAAAAAGGAGAATGATGAAATATTTATAAAGGATAACGAAAGTAAAAATGGGACATTTCTAAATGGGAAAAAAATAAAATTTGCGAAAATTGAAAAAAATGATAAAATAGGGATAGGCAGTTTTGAAATAGAAATAGGTGAGGAGGAAATCGTTAATGAGTGCACAAAAGAAATTAAATCAGTCTTCTTTGATAAAAAAGAGGAATTTGAAATTTATTTGTATAGAGACAGTTTAACAGGTCTTTATTCAAGGAAATTTTTTGATGATAAAATAAAAAATTGGAGTGAAGATGTTTTTCCTTTATCAATTTTATTTATAGATATAGACAATTTTAAAAAATTTAATGATACCTTTGGACACAAAAAAGGAGACATTCTTTTAAATTTAATTGGTGATTTTTTAATTAAAAATTTTTCCCATGTTTTTCCTTTAAGATGGGGTGGAGAAGAATTTTTAATTTTTCTTAAGAATACAGATTTAAAAGAAGCAGAGAATATTGCTGAAATTTTAAGAAAAGAACTCTCAAAATATATAAATGAAAAAATGGGTTTCAAAATAACAGTTTCAATAGGAATAGCAGGGATTCCTGAAAATGCAGAATCAATTGATGAGGCAATAGAAAAAGCAGATAGGGCAATGTATAAGGCGAAGATGAAGGGAAAGGATAGGGTTGCAATATATGAAGGTGAATAATTATAAAATTCTTGAGACAATAAAAAGCAGTTCTTTTTTTAAAGTATACAAAGCATTACAAATCCCTTTTGGAAGGCTTATTTTTTTAAAAGAGGGAGATGTAAATCTTCCTGAAAATATAATGGAGAGATTTAAAAGAGAGGCTAAAATTGCAGCATTTCTTGACCATCCAAATATTGTAAAAATTTATGAGACATTCGAAAAGAAAGAAAAGATATATCATGCCTTTGAATGGGTTAACGGTTTTGACCTTTTAAGAATTCTTGAAATTAAGGGTAAAATGGACGAAAGAATAGCCCTTTTGATTTCTTATGAAATTTTAAAAGCCCTTGATTATGCCCATTCAAAAGGTATAATTCATAGAGACATAAAACCTTCAAATGTTATGATTTCTAAAGATGGATTTGTTAAATTAACAGACTTTGGAGTTTCAAAATGGGAAAATATGCCGGAGATTACACAACCTGGCATTGTGATAGGGACACCGTATTATTTATCCCCTGAACAAGTGAAGGGTGAAAAGGTGGTTCCTGCTTCTGATATTTTTTCCTTAGGAATTTTAATCTATGAAATGGTATTTGGTGAAAAACCTTTTAAAGGAGAGGATACAACAAGCATACTTTTAAAGATAGAAAAGGGTTATTTTAAAATACCAAAAATAAAGGGTAAAAAGAAAATTTTAAGGATTATAAAAAAAGCCCTTGAGAAGGATAAAGAGAAAAGATATAAAAATGCAAAGGAAATGATGAATGATATAGAGAGAGTTTTAAACCCAAAAGATATTTTAAGAACAAATGAGATAATTAAAAAATTTATGGATTCATTGGAAAAAATTGAATCGACCCAAATAGAAGGAATAAAAATCCCTTCTGAAAAAAGGAAGAAAAAATATGTTTTTATTTCCTTATTCCCATTTTTAATATTATTTTTAATATTTTTTTCAATCTTTCTATACTATAAAATTTCTTTTCCTGATTTAAATTTAAAACTGGAAGGATTTAAAAATCCTGAAGTAAGGATTGATGGGCTTACCTTTTATAATAAGGAAATTATTAAGATAAGTTCTTTCCCTTCTAATCTTTATAGAATCTTATGTGAAGATGAAAACATATTATTCCTTAAAGATTTTTATATTTCAAAGGGGAATTCAAAAATTATAATAAAAGATACTTTTTCTGATTCATTATTTTATATAAAGGCAAAGGGCAGGATATTTGTAAATTCAGAATTGAAGGATACCGATGAATATAAAGGAAAGGCAGAGAATATACCTTATTTGATTGAAATTGAAAAAGAAAATCAGAAGGTATTTAAAAAATATGTAGGGAGAAAGAGAAAGGTATATATTGAAATTAAAGAAAATAAAAGCCAAAGGAAATTTTTAGAAAAATTGAGGATATTTATTTTCAGGCTTTTTAATCTGTAAATAAAAATCCATCCTTTATCTCAAAATAATTTATTTTCTCTTTAAATCTATCAATAAAATAAAAGGATAAATCTATTTCCATTTTATTTTCTAATAGATAAAAAGAAAAATTTTCTGTAATTGCAGGTATTCTCATAAAACCAAAACCATTGAAACCTGAAATTACATAAAGATTTTCAAAATCGTAAATCTTACCAATAATTGGATGCCTGTCAGGCGTTGCATCACATAATCCAGCCCATCCACCAATATATTCAGCATCCTCAAAGTTTTCAAGAACTTCTGTTATCTTTGGAAGTATCTCGTAAACGAAATTTTCGTCAGGAATTTCATTATAAACAAGAGGTGACTCTTTATGTTCAGTGCCATCACCAACTAAAAATTTATCTTCTCCTTCATTTCTAATGTAAATTTTTTTTTCAACATCATGGATTATTGGCACTTTAAAGTTGTATTTTTTTCTCAAAATTCCAACTTGGGTTCTATAGGGTAGAATTGGTATAGTTATGTCAAGTTTTTCGAGAATACTCCTTGTCCATACGCCTCCACATATTATAAATATATCTCCGGGATAATAAACACCTCTTACCCATACACCCTTTATTTCTTTATTTATCACTTTAAAATCCTCAACTTCTCTTAAAAGGCGAAAATCAACATTTTCTTTTTTTAAATAAGAATAAAGGAAGTAAAGGAACATACCCGGATCAGCATATAGATCCAGCGATGTCTCTAAAACTAAAGCATTCTTATAATCTTTTATAAAAGGGAATCTTTTCTTTATCTCTTCATCTTCCATAATTTTATAATTTATCTTTTCATTCTTTAACATTTCTGATATTTTTATAAGATATTTTTTG
The DNA here is from genome assembly GCA_039803745.1 of Caldifarciminota bacterium. Taxonomy (GTDB): domain Bacteria; phylum Hydrothermota; class Hydrothermia; order Hydrothermales; family Hydrothermaceae; genus JBDRZD01. Next base: position 36,882 of record JBDRZD010000006.1, on the reverse strand, counting down.
CCTTTTTCTTTTCTTGAAATAGTAATTAGACCATTTTTGTTTATTTTAAAATGGGGAAACTTTTTTGAAATTTCTTCAAATATTTCAATACTTCTTCTTGCAAGTTTTATGTCAGTTTCGTTCCATAATTGAATTGAGGCAATCCCGACACATTTTCCAGTTGAACCTGAGCCTAAAAGTTCCTTTTCAAAAACCGTTATCTTTGAAACACCGTTTTTATATAAAAAATAAGAAAGGGAAATACCACATACACCTGCACCTATTATTATAAATTTTTTATCTTTCATATTTGAATTATAATACATTTATCCTTTATTTTTCAAACTTTAAAATTTGCCTTTTATTTGACTTGAAAGAAATTTTAGTTTAAATTTAAAAACTTAAAATTGAGAAAGAAAAGGAGGGCAAAATGATCTGTCCAGAATGTGGGTCTATGAATATAGAGGAAATAGACAGGGGCTATTATTTTTGTCTTGACTGTGGAGCCGAATTCTACCAAGAGGTTGAAGAAGTTGTGGAAGAAGAAATCCCGATTCAAGGAATATTTGAGGAAGAAGAAGAGGAAGAAGAAATTGAAGAAAAACCAATATATGAAGAATATGAGGAATATGAAGAATATGAAGAATATCCTGAGGAGGAAGAATTTTGAGAACCTTTATTGCAATTGATATTCCTATGGAACTGAGAGAAAAGATATATAGTGCCTTTGATAATGAAAGGCAGAGGATAAAAGGAGTAAAGTGGGTTGAAAAGGAAAACCTCCATATCACCTTGAAATTTTTAGGTGAAATAGAAGAAGAGAAAGTAAAAGAAATTGGAAAAATACTGGATGAGGTATCAAATAAATTCAAAAGTTTTGAGGTAACTCTTGGTGAACTTGGAGGTTTCCCTCAGCTTAAAAACCCAAGAGTTCTGTGGATAGGAGTTTCTCCTTCAGAAAAAATTGAAGAAATTTTTAACTTTATTGAAGAAAGGGCTGAAAGAATAGGTATAGAAAAAGAGGAAAGAAAATTTCATCCCCATATCACAGTTGCAAGAATTAAAGAAAGGAAAGGAGTTTCTTTTGAAAATAAAAAGTTTAATGATAAATTTAAGGCTAATAGAATAGTTCTTTTTAAAAGTGATTTAAGACCTGAGGGTCCAATTTATACACAAATAAAGGAGGTAAAATTAAAAGATGGATGAAGAAAAAATAATTAAAATAGCAAAGGATGTGATAAATCTTGAGATTGAGGGCCTTAAAAACCTTGTTGAGAACATAGATAGAAATTTCATAGAGGCAATAAAATTACTCCTTTCATGCCAAGGAAAGATCATAGTTACAGGAGTTGGAAAATCCGGAATAATTGCTAAAAAAATAGCATCAACACTCACATCAACAGGAACCCCTGCCCTTTATTTACATCCTTCAGAATCATTGCATGGGGATATTGGTATGGTTGATAAAAAGGATGTAGTTATTGCTATTTCAAAAAGTGGAAATACAGATGAAATAGCAACAATAATTTCTTTTTTGAAAAGAAGAAATATTCCAATAATCGCAATTACTTCAAATAAAAATTCTGAACTCGCAAGAGAGAGCGATATTGTTATAAGAATAAAGGTTGATAAAGAGGCTTGCCCATTTGATATGGCTCCAACTGTGAGCACTACGATGACCCTTGCCCTTGGTGATGCGATTGCAATGGTTTTAATGAATTTGAAGGGATTTAAAGCAGAAGATTTTGCCGCTCTCCACCCCGGGGGTGAAATAGGAAAAAAATTCTGGTTAAAGGTAAAAGATATGATGCTTACAGGAGAAAAACATGTTCCGATTGTAAAATACAATGCAAAGATGAAAGAAGTGATCCTTGAAATGACTGCAAAAAGGGGAATTACATCTGTTGTTAATGATGAAGGAAAACTTATAGGAGTTATAACAGATGGGGATTTAAGAAGGCTTCTTGAGAAAAGGGATGATATATTTTCCCTTTGTGCAGAGGATGTAATGACAAGAAATCCAAAAGTCATAGATAAAGATTCACTTGCAATAATTGCAGCAAAAAAAATGGAAGAATATGGAATTACAGCCCTTATAGTGATTGATGAGGAAAAAAGACCCATAGGGATAATACATCTTCATGACCTCATGAGAGAGAGAGTTATTTAATGAGAAAGAGGATAAAGAGAAAGATAATAAGTTTTTTCATAAAATTTTTCATAAATTTTTTATATAAACTCCCCCTTTTTTTAACAAAGTATTTGTTGAAAATTTTTTCAATCATCATTTATTTCTCTTTAAATAAAATAAAAAACACAGGTATATGGACATTAAAAACCGCATGTTTTAAAAAAGGAATTTTAAAAGAATATTTTAAAAAATTACCAGAATTTTGTTTTGATTTTTTAATGGTTCATAAAGATGGAGAAAAGATAAAAGATATTGTTTTAACAAAGGGAGAAGAAATACTTGAAAAAAAATTTGAAAAAAAAAGAGGTGTTCTCGCTCTTACCCTTCATCTTGGTTTATGGGAATTAATTCCAATTTATTTTAAAAGAAAAAATTATCCTGTAAATGTTGTTGTATCTCGTGTTTATACAAGGGAAGTTGATGAAATAATAAACTTTTTCAGAAAAAAAGAAGGAATAAATGTGATTTATAGAAATGAAGCGATAAAAATAATAAAGGCTTTAAAAAATGGAGAATGTGTAGGTATTCTTTTAGATCAAGATTTTAAAGGCAGATGTATAGAGACAGAATTTTTTAAAAAGAAGGTTTATGTTCCAGAGGGTCCTTTTAAAATTATGTATAAAATAAAACCTGAAGTTATTTTGATGGGTATCTGGAAAAAGGGGGATAAGTATATAATTGATATAAGGGATTTTGAGTTTGAAGGGAAGGAAGAAATTGATGTAAAAAAGGTTTTTGAAAATTTTGAAGAATGGATTAAAAAAGAGCCTGCTCAATGGGCATGGATCCACGATAGGTTTGGATACATAAAGAGATGGAAAAAAGTAAAAAAATAATATTAATTTTTCTTCTAATTTTTGGGTTTTGTAAAAAAGGTGAGGTCAAAAAAAAAGAGGAAAAACTCTCGGGTTTTGAAAAGATTCATTTAATAGAGAGTAGAGGAGAAACAAAATCTTTTGAGCTCTTTGCAAAGAATGTTGTTGATGAAGAAGATTCAGTATTTTTATACGATTTTAAAGTAATTTTTTATGATTCACAGGGCGTAAAAACCGGAGAACTCACAGGGGATTCCGGATGGATTAATAAAAAGAATTTAAACATCTTGGCAAGAAAGAATGTAATACTAAAACATGAAAGGGAAAGCCTTTTTACAGAAGAAATAGTTTGGATAGATAGTTTAAAAATAGCAAAATCCGATAAAGATGTTATATTCTATCATGAAAATAATGTTACTTATGGAAAGGGATTTATAACAGGAAAGAATTTAAAGGAAATAATAATAAGGGGAAGAGTAAAAGGTGGGGGAGAATGAATTTAATTTTGATTTTATTAGTTGCTAAATTTTCTTATGAAGCAGATTCTGTAAAGATAATACCAAAAAAGGGGTTAGATTTGATTGCTGCAAAAGGGAATATAAATTTAAATGATGGTAAAACATTCATAACAGGTGACAGTGCTTTAATTTTTAAAAGTAGTGATATTGATTCAGGGTTTATATATGGTAATGTAAGTATAAAAGGTGAGGAAATAGAAATATCCTGTAAGAAGGCAAAGTACAATTTTTTAAACGAAGAAGCAGAATTTTTTGAAAATGTAAGAGTTAAAGGGAAAGAAGAGAGTATATTTGCAGATCATATAAAATATTTTACAAAAAAAAATTTTGCAGTTGCAAGAGGAAATATTTTAATAGAAAAAGAGGACATCAAAATTTTTTGTAAGGAAGCAAATTATGATTTTAAGAAAAAAAGAGGAAATATAAATCTTATAGAGAAAGTCCAAATTGTTTCTGGTGATAAAGAAATAAATCTTTATGGAAATAAAATAGAGGTTGCTCCAGATACACTTTATTTTACAGGAGATGTAAGGATTGAAGGTGGGAAAGAAAGCGGAAAAGGTGATACATTAATTTATGTTGAGAAAGAGGAAGTTGCCTATTTAAAAGGAAATCCTGTTTTTTATTTTGAAAAGGGGAATGCTAAGGGAGAAGAAATAGAGTTAAAGTTTAAGGATAGAAAAATTGAAAAGGGGAAAATTTTAAAAAAATCTTTACTTGAGATATTGACAGAAAAAGAAGAAAAAGTTATAATTAATACTTATATTATAGAAAGTTTTTTTGATGAGGAAGGAAATATAAAAAATTTAAAGGGATTTGATAAAGTTGAAGGAATTATATTTTTAAACAAAATTAAAAAATGAAAGACAGAATAAGGACTGAAAAACTTGTTAAGATATATAAAAAGAGGAAGGTTGTTAATGAGGTTTCAATTTCCTTAGAAAGGGGGGAAATAGTTGGTCTTTTAGGACCAAATGGTGCTGGTAAAACAACAAGTTTTTATATGATAATAGGTGTTATAAAGCCAAACAGTGGAAAAGTTTTTTTAAATGATACTGATATTACGAATTTACCGATGTATAAAAGGGCGAGAATGGGTATAAGTTATTTACCCCAGGAAGCATCAATATTTAGGGGGTTAAAGGTTTATGATAATATTTATGGTGTTATTGAGATGAATGGACTTAGTAAAGAAGAATGCAAGAGAAGAACAGAGGAAGTTATGGAAAAGATGGGGATTTCTCATTTAAGAAATTCATATGGCTATAGCCTTTCAGGGGGTGAAAGAAGGAGGGTGGAAATAGCAAGGAGTTTAGTTTTAAATCCAAAATTCCTTCTTTTAGACGAACCCTTTACAGGTATAGATCCAAAAACAAGGGAGGAAATACAGGGAATTATATTAGATTTAAAAAAGCAGGGTATTGGAATTTTGCTAACCGATCATAATGTAAGGGAAACACTTGAAATAACTGACAGGGCATATATAATTTATGAAGGTAAAGTTCTTCTTGAAGGCACATCTGAGTTTCTTGTGAATGATGAAACAGCAAAGAGAATATATCTTGGAGAAAAGTTCAGATTATGAGGGATAAAAAAATTATTCCTGATAAAATTTTAAGACTTGAATTAAAACAAACTCCTTTTCTAACACTCCTTTTAAAAATATATCATATGTCACGTCTTGAACTTTCTGAATTCTTAAAGAGTGAGATTGAGAACAATTTGGTCCTTGAAGAAAAATTTTTAAAGGGTAAAGGGGAAGAGGAAGAAAGAGAGGATTTTTTGCTGGACGAGTTTATTGAAGGATTTAAAGATGAAATTTCTTATATTGAAGATTATTATGAATATGATGAGCCCGAAAGGGTTGATCTTTTACCTGCTCCACCGCCTTCTTTATATGAAAGGATACAATACCAAATTGAATCCATTTTTGATAAAGAAATAGATAAGAAAATTGCTTATATTATTCTTGAAAATCTTGACGAAAATGGATATTTAAGTAAAGACCCTCAAGAACTTGCTGAAATTGCCGGTGTCGGAATAAATAAATTTGAAGAGGTGAGAGTGAAATTTACAAGATTTGATCCTGTTGGAATAGGTGCAAAAGATATGATGGAATGTATAAGAATTCAATTGGAAGAAAAAGGAGAAGAAAAACAAAAGATCGAAAAAACTATTGAATATATTAAAAATATATTTAAGGAGGGAAAATCTTTAGAAAAAACAAAAGAAATTGAAGAAATATTAAAACATATTACTTTTGCACCAGCTTTAAAATATCTTCCAGAAAATATTTCTTATATATATCCTGATATAAAACTTTTGAAGAGAGAGGGGAAATTTATTCCCATTATTGAAGAAAGTAATTTGCCAAAAGTAAGGTTAAATAGAAGATATGTGGAGATGCTTAAATCTAAAGAAATTTCAAAAAGTGAGAAGGAGATTATAAAGAAGCATTTTTTAAGGGCACTTGACATATTTAAGGCAATTGTTCAGAGAAGAGAAAATTTAAGAAAAATAAGTGAATTTATAATAGAGAATAATAAAGATTTCCTTGAAGGGAAAGTAAATAAGATATTTCCAATAACACAGGTTGAGGCGGCAGAAAAAATGGGAATTAAGACCTCAACATTTCATAAACTGATATCAAAAAAATATATAGATACACCAAGGGGAATTTTTGAACTAAAATTTTTCTTTCCTGGTGGAATAAAATGTAAGGGCGGGAGAATTTCAAGGGAAGAGATAAAGGAGATTATTAAAAAATTGATAGAAAACGAAGATAAAAATAAGCCCTTAAGTGATAAAAAAATAGAAGAACTCCTTATTGCAGACGGAATAAAAATAAAAAGAAGAACTGTTCAGAAATTAAGAGAAGAAATGGGTATCCCGAATTTTAAAGATAGAAAAGTTTCATGAAAAATTATATATTTCTTTTACCCTTTTTAAAAAAAAGGTTTTTTTTATTTATCCTTTTTATAATTTCCACATTATTTTTTTCTCTATTTCAAGGAATTGGTATAGGACTGCTTTTTCCATTTTTAAGAGTTATATTTTTCAATGAGCCTCCACCAAAGGCAAATTTTATCCTTGATAAGATATTCCACTTTATAGGCACTTATCTTGTCTCAGGAAAATTGGGAATTCATACTTTATTAAAAATGGGAATAATTGTTTTAATTTTATTTTTCTTGAAAGCATTTTTTGAATATTTATCAAAAATTTTAAATGTTTTAATCCAAGAGGGAATTTCAAAGGATATAAGAGATTTAATTTTTTCAAAAATGATGAATTTGCCGGTCTCTTCTTTTTTGAATAAAAAAACAGGGGAAATTGCTTCAAGATTTACTCATGATATTCTTTATATAAAATATGCTTTAAGTGATGGATGGCTTTTAATAATAAAGGATTTAATGCTTGTAATTGCTTATTTATTTATAATTTTCTGGGCGTCTCCTCATCTTTCCGTATTTTCTTTAATATTTGTTCCATTGGTTTTTTTAATTATTAAAATAATCGGTGATTCTTTAAAAAGAAAAGCAAAAAGGTTTCAAGTTGAAATGGGTAAAATAGGTGGTTTTGTTGTTGAGAGGATTATAGGGATAAAAACAATAAAAGCATTTACTTCTGAAGAAAAAGAAATAAAAGAATTTAAAAAAATTACAGGTGAGTATTTTAAAAAAATGTTAAGATTTGAGAATTTGAGGCATTTATCACCTTCTTTAACAGAGTTTCTCGTTTCATTAATTGCAATATTAGTATTTTTATATGGTGGAAAATTAATTTTTATAGACAGAAAATTGACTCCTGAAAAGTTTATTGTATTTGTTATTGGTGCTGTTTCTTTGCTTCAACCTTTTAAAGCAATAGCGAATGCCTGGGGGAACATACAGCAAGGACTTGCAGGAATAATAAGGGTAAAAGAAATAGTTGATGAAAAAGAGGAAGAAAGAGGCGGTGTTCATATTATTAAAAAGATAAACAAGGGTATAAGATTTGAAAATGTATATTTTAGTTATGATGGAGAGAGATATGCTTTAAAAAATATAAACTTAGAAATTAAACCTTATGAAAAGATAGCACTTGTTGGACCCTCTGGTGCGGGAAAATCAACTCTTATAAATCTTGTTTCAGGATTTTATTTTCCTACAAAAGGGAAAATATTTTTTGATGATAAAGAAATAAGGGAATTAAATATTAAAGAACTTAGAAAAAGAATCGGAATAGTCCCTCAAGAAGTTTTTCTTTTTTCAGGAACCCTTTATGAAAATATTACTTATGGAAAGGAAAATGCAAAAGAGGAAGAAGTTTTAAAAGCAGTAGAAGATGCCGCACTTTCAGATTTTATAAAATCTTTACCTCACGGTCTTCATACAAAGATAGGGGAGATGGGTTCAAAGATTTCAGGAGGCGAAAAACAGAGGATAGCAATCGCAAGAGCATTTTTAAAAAACCCAATTATAATAATCCTTGATGAGGCAACATCTCAGATTGATTCAGAAACTGAAAGCAAAATTCAAAAGGCTCTTGAAAAACTTGAAAGGGATAGAATAACATTTATAATTGCTCATAGATTAAATACTGTTTTGAATGCAGACAGAATTGTTTTGCTTGATAAAGGTGAAATAAAGGATATTGGAAAACATGATGAATTAATTGAAAGGTCTTCACTTTATAAAAATTTGTATGAATTGCAATTTAAGAATGTATAAATTTTTTATTATTTTATTTATTTTTTCAAATGGATGCACTCCTTCATGGAAAGAAAGAGTTTATAAAAAAGATAAGGAATTTATAATTCGCGGAAGATATCCATTTCAAACTCATAGTTTAAAAGAAAATGAATATAAAAATATTGTTTATTCTTTGAGAAAAAGTATAGAAAAAGATATTTCTATTTGCGATAGTATATGTAAAATATATTTTGAAACCTATCACCAAGGATTTAAATATCATATTACAATGATTGATAGAGAAAGGAACAAACTTGTAGTTAAATATTTTTCAAGATTTTTAAGACATAGAATTTATGCAGGAATTTCAATACAATTCGTTTATGATTTAAAAAATAAAAATTTTGAAAGAATTTATGTGGATTTAGTTCCACTTGAATAGGAGGTGATTTTTATGGTAAGCATAATTATAAGTATAATCCTTATAAGTGGAGTTCATGAAAAGATTATGAAGGCAAGGATATACTATAAGGATGATGCAGAAAGAATGGAAATTTTAAAAAGACATCCAGATATACTAACGGGTTCTGCAAAAGAAAAATATTTTGAAGTTTTCCTCAATCAAAAAGAATATGATGAATTTAAAAATCTTGGAATCAAGATAGAAATTCAAATTCCTGATGTAGAAAAATATTTAAGGGAAAAATATGGCTATCATGTTCTTATAAATTTTGGTGAATATTACACATTTTCAGAAATGCAACAGGAAATGAATCAGATTGCTTCTCAGTATCCAAATATTACAAAACTATGTACATTGGGTTTATCCTGGTATAATAAACCAATTTTAATGATGAAAATATCTGATAATCCAAATTCAAATGAAAATGAACCTGAGGGACTTTTTACAGGTGTCCACCATGCAAGGGAACCAATAGGAACTTCAATATGTATGGATTTTATAAGATGGTTATGCCAGAAGTATAATCAAAATGATACTGCTACATTTCTTGTAAATGAAAGGGAGATATACATTGTTCCTGTTGTTAACCCTGATGGTTATGTTTATAATGAGCAGGATCCATGGGGTTCGTGGAGAAAAAATCAAAGGGATAATGATGGTAATGGTCAATTTGATAGTGATTATGATGGTGTTGATTTAAACAGAAACTACGGATATATGTGGGGATACGACAATAATGGTTCTTCACCAAATCCACCTGATGAAACTTATAGAGGTCCTTCTGCTTTTTCAGAGCCTGAAACACAGGCGATAAAGAATTTATGCCTTATGCGCCCTCCACAGGTTGCAATTAATTTTCACAGTTATGGAAATTATATAATTACTCCATGGGGATATATAAATGCCTATCCTCCAGAACCTGATAAAACAATCTATCTTGCAATGGCTGATACGATGAATAACTGGAACGGTTATACTTATGGAAATGCATCCGGAACTGTTGGGTATGTTGCAAATGGGACTTCTGATGACTGGATGTATGGGGAGCAAAATCAAAAACCAAAATGCTTTGCCTATACCTTTGAAGTGGGAGATGATTTCTGGGAGGCAACAAATGATACAAATTTAATAATTCAAAGAATTAATCAAACAAGACCATGTATGATTTACCTTTTATATAAAGCACAGAATTTTGTTGATATTAAGGAGAAAATAGATTTTTCAAAAGAAAGAGAGGATAAATTTATCATTTCATATAAAGAATTTTCAAAAATTGAAAATGTTTATAATTTAGAAGGAAGAAAAATTAAAGATGCCAGGAAAGCAGGTATTTATATCTTAAAAGAAAAGGAGGGAAATAAAAAGATTATTTACATTAAATAAAAATTTAGATTATTTAAATTCCTTTCTTATTTTCAGTGGGTTTGTATTTTTTAGAAATTTTTTAGAGAGTATTTTAGAAATTTCAAAAGAAATAGGCTTTGATTCAAATCCATTTTTTTCAATTCAGATTAATTTCTCCCATTTCTTTATATATTACCTATTTTTATTTACAGGAATTTTAATAATCTTTTCAATATTTTTAAATGAAAAACCAAAAGAAAATCTATTCTATATTCTTCTTGGTTCATTATTAATAATATTTGTTCCAATAATAGATTTTTTAATCTCAAAAGGAGAAGGATACAGGTTAAGTTATATATTTGAAAAACCCTATTTAAATTTTATAACAGGCTTCAACCCCCTTAAAATTTCACCAAATATATCACCTGGACAAAAGATTGTTTTTCTTTTAGGTGCTTTTTCAGGAAGTTTTTTAATATTTTATAAAAAAAGAAATTTTTTAAAAACCCTTTTATTTCCCTTTATTTTATATCTATGGATATTCTTTACAGGTCTTTTACCCCTTTTGATTTCTTTTATTTTAAAATCCTCTTTTAATGAAATATTTACAAAGGGAGGACTTCTTATAACTGATACCCAAAAATTTTCAATTTTATTTTTTCTTTTTTTACAAATCAATCTTTTTATCTTATGCATTTTAGAGGATAACAATTTAAAATTCTTTAAAGAATACGATTTTTTAAGGGATTTTGTAATCTCCTTTATTTTTCTTAATTCCGGCATTTTAATTTTTGAATACATTTTCTCTCCAATAAATATAAAAATTTTTAACAGTAAATTTGACTATTTCATATTTTCTGGCTTTTTTCTAATTGCAATTTATTTTTCCATTACAAAGAAACTTGTCTTTGAAGAAAACAAAATTTTTTTAATACCAGCCACCTTTCTTTTAATTTTTTCCCTTTCCTTTGAATACATTCCCTTTTATCTAATTTTTCTTTCCCTTTTTTTAATTTACATTTCAAAATTCTTAAATTTTAAAATTTATCTTTTTATAATCCCTTATTTATTTTTATTCTCATCATCTTCAATAATATCAGGAACAAAATCATTTTTATTATGGAATCCAAAATTTTATTTTTTCATTTTCCTTTTTATCCTTTTTCTCTATCTTCTTGATGTTAATAGTAAAATATCATGGCTTTTTAATACAATATTTTATATTCTTCCTCTTTTATTTTATTTCAAATCTTCTATTTTTTTTGTGTCTTTAATTTTTTTATTAATCTTTTTTATTTTTTTCAAATTTTTACAAAAGTATAAAAATTTCCCCTCCTTAATTTACCTTTTTGTAATTTTCTTGATTTTACCAGAAGCAATTATTAAGAGAGAAGAAATTAAAAATTTTTCCCTTTCAAACTTTTATTTTAAAAGAGGTGAATATAGAGAATGTTTAAAATATTTTCCGGAGGAAAAAGATTTTTATCATTTAAAGGGGATTGCTTATTTTAAAATTTATGAGTATGATTCAGCAATTTATTATTTTAAAAATTATCCAGAGGAAAAATATGACCCCCATATTTATTCCTTTTATATTCTTTCTCTTATTGCAAAAGGTGAGGTTCTCTCTGCCTATTATTTAAACAAAAAGGCAATTGAAAAATTTGGTCCCCGAAAAGACTTCATAATTCAAAGAGGAATAATTTTAAAATTATTTTAATATTCTTTCTTCAACTCTCCATACATCATATTTACCATCAAAAAAGATAAATACAAGATCTTTTTTAGGGAATAAAGTTTTAAAATGTATTTCAAAGGAATAAGATTTTTCAGGTGGGATTTTAATGTATAGTTTACCATCTCTATCTATTTTTTCCCCACCAAATTTAATTATGAGTTCTTGTAATTTTTCTTCCATCTTTTATAATCTTTTCAACTTTTTCCATAAGACTTTTTGATTTTCTTCTTCCACTGATTACTTCTGTTAAATGATGATAAGATACACCAAGATACTCTGAAAAGGATTTAAGCGTAGGAAAGCCTACTTCCTGAACCTTTAATCTAAACTCATTTATTTTTTTTACCCTTTCAAAATTAACTATTTTTGGCATTTTGCCCCCTTTCCTTGAAAAAGTAAAATATTTAACCGTAAAATATTTACTTTCATTTTTTAGTAAATTTATTATATGAAAAATAAGCATATTTTGTCAAATAAATGAAAAAAAGTCATAAAAATATAGGTGAGAGGATAAGGGAAATAAGAAAGGAAAGGAAGATCAGTCAAATTGAATTTTCCAAAATTTTGGGAATAACCCAGGATAAATTGAGTAAGTATGAGAATGGAAGAATAAAGCCACCAATTGAACTTCTTTTGAGTATATCAGAAAAATTCAACATTTCTTTAAATTGGCTTTTAATGGGAAAAGGAGATAAATATCTTAAAAAAGAAGAGGAGATTGACGAAGAAATATATAAGATTGCAAAAGATTTGCAGGTATTAAAAGAAAGAAACGCAGATTATTTTAATAAAGTTAAAAATAGTATATTACCTTGGTTGAAAAAATAAATTAAATTGCTTTAAAATATATTTATGTTAAAAATATTTTTATTCATATTCTCTTTTCTGCCAAAGAATCTTCCCCACCCTGATTCCTTTGATTTTGCAATTGCAATCTCGGTTCAAGTGAATATGGAATTTCATCCCTGCAAGTGCGGGAATCCGCCTTTTAGAGGGGGTGATATTGCAAGAAGGGCAACCTGTATCAAAGAAATTAAGAAAAAATATAAAAATAAAATTTTGTATTTAGATGCAGGAAATTTTTTAAGGGTAACTCCTTATGAACCCTATGCCCCTCCTGTATTTTCAAAAATAGCAAAGGAATTAAAACTTGATGCAATTGGAGTTGGCTATTATGAATATTTTGGTGGAAAGGTATATCTTGAAAAAATGGCAGATAAGTTTCCCTTTGCAAGTTTACTTCCTGAATATGATTTTATTCCAAGGGAAAAAATATTTAAAGTTAAAGATTTTGAAATAATTTTTACCTCTTATTCACCCCCTTATGGAGAAAAAAATATTTCCCCTTGTGTTGAATATTTTAAAAATTCAAAAAAAGATAAAACTTTATATGTGCTTGCCTCTACAAGTATGACTCCTGAAATTTTTGAAGATCTTCCAGAAAATCTTTTATTTATTTATGGCTCATATCATAAATTTGAAAATGTCATTGATACAACAAATTATAAATTTATATACATAACACCTGCAAGATACGGACTTTATTTTCCTATTTTATTTTTCAAATATAAGGAAGGAAAATTTAAAATAAAATATTTTGTTGAAATTCCAATGGATTCATATATCCCATCTGATAAAAACATTGATAAGTTAGAAGAAGAATTTATATCTGAAAGGAAAAAATATCAAGAGAAAAGGGAAGAAGAAATTCGAAAAAGACAGAAAGGTAATTAAATTTCTATTTTTAATATTTTAATTTTTGTTGCTTTTTGCCTATGTCCTTTTTTTCTTCTATAATTTTTCTTTGGCTTGTATTTAAAAACTATTATTTTAGGTAATTTTATATGTTCAATTATTTCTGCTTCAACCTTTGCTCCTTCTATATAAGGAGTCCCTATTTTTATCTCTCCATCTTTTTTTATCATAATTACTTTATCAATCTCAATTTTCTCACCTGCTTTGCCTTTTGTAAGTGGAACTATTAAATTTTCATTTTCCTTTACATAGAATTGAGCACCTTTATATTCAACAAAAGCCCATATCATTTTTTCTCCTCCTGAGGAAATTCAAAAGGTGCTTCTTCCTTTTCTTCCTGTAAGGGCTTTAGTTTTATCATTTCCTGAATTTTTGATTCAATTACAGGTCTTTTAACTATCGTTTTTCTTGGAGAGATTATTGCTGATAAAAGGGCAGTTAGCATGAAAATTGAAACAAGGATCCATGTTAATTTTTGAAAAAATGTTGGAGCACCTCTTACTCCGAGAATATCTTCTGCAGCACCCCCTCCAAAAACCGATGCAAGTCCTGCACCTTTACTTTGCTGAACAAGAACAACCATTATAAGAAGTATTGCACAAAAAATATGAATTATTAAAAGTAAAGGTTTTATCATTTTAAACTCCTTATTGAGTTTTTAATTATACTTAAAAATGATTCTTTTTTCAATGAAGCACCACCAATAAGACCACCATCAATTTCAGGATGTTTTATTAGTTCTTCAATGTTTTCAGGTTTAATACTTCCACCGTATAAAATCCTTGTTTTTTCTGCCTTATCTTTCCCAAAAATTTCTCCTATTTTTTTCCTTATAAATCCCTGCATCTCCCCTGCGATTTCAGGAGTCGCAGTTTTTCCTGTTCCAATAGCCCATACAGGTTCATAGGCAATTACAAATTCATCTCTTTGAGTTAAAAATTTTAATCCCGAAATAATTTGTTTTTCCACAATTTCCTTTTCAATACCCTTTTCTCTCTCTTCAAGTTTTTCACCAACACATAAAATTGGTATCATATCTTCATCTATTACTGCTTTAACCTTTTTTGCTATCATTTCATCATCTTCTTTCCCTATCTCCCTTCTTTCAGAATGTCCAACAATCACATATTTAACACCAATTTCTTTTAACATTTTTGGAGAAATTTCACCTGTATATGCTCCTTCTTTTTCATAAAAAACATTTTGAGCACCAAGAAATATCTTTGAATCTTTTAATAAATTTGAAGCAATGTAAAGAGAGGTAAAGGGAGGGCAAATTGCTATATCTGATTTTTCAAAGATTTCTTCATCAATTTCCTCTTTTAATTCTTTTATAAAGATCTCTGTTTCTTTAATTCCTTTATACATTTTCCAGTTACCTGCTAAAAGTATTTTTCTCATTTAAAATCTCCTTTAAGGGTTTAAAACTTTTTCTATGAATTTTTGAAATACCAAAAATTTTTATCTTTTCAATATGCTCTTTTGTTGGATATCCCTTATGTCTTTCAAATCCATATTGAGGATATATTTTTGCATATCTTTCCATTATTCTATCCCTTTTAACTTTTGCAAGAATCCCAGCAAGAGAAACACAATCTATTTTTGCATCAGCCTTTATAATTCCTTTCTGCGGATAAGGTAGATCAGGAATTTCAAAGCCATCAACAATTACAAAATCAAAAGGAATTTTAAGTTTCTTTAAAGCAATCCTCATTGCAAGAAAACTTGCATTTCTTATGTTCATCCTGTCGATTTTATAAGGACTTATAATTCCAAAGGCAAATTTTATTTCTTTAATCTTTTTAACCTTTCTATATATTCTTTCTCTTTCAATAGGTGTAAGAATTTTTGAATCGGCAAGCCCCCTTAATTTTATATCTTCAGGAATATAAGAGGCACAGGCAACGACTGGACCTGCTATACATCCTCTTCCTGCTTCATCAACACCTACAGGTAATTTACAATATATATCAAAATATCTTTCAATAAAATCCTTTGCTTTATACAATTTAATCCCTTTTTTCTTTTATTTTTGCTTTTTTACCTATCTTTTCTCTTAAATAATAAAGTTTTGCCCTTCTTACCTTTCCTTTCCTTTTTACTTCTATTTTTTCAATTAAAGGTGAATGAAGTGGAAATGTTTTTTCAATCCCTATTCCCTGTGTTACTTTTCTTAAAGTGAAAGTTTCTGATAGTCCACTTCCTTTTCTTTTAATTACTATTCCTTCAAATGGTTGAATTCTTATTTTCTCAACAAGTTTTTTTGTTTTTTTGTCCTCTGCAAGTTCTTTGATTTTCATATAAACTCTTATTAAATCTCCAGGACCAAATTCTGGTAAATCTTTTTTTAAATATTCCTTCTCAATTTCAATTATTTTTTGATTGGACATTTTTTGCCTCCTTTTTTATCTCTTCAAGTATTTCTATTTCTTCTTCATTTAAATTTTTTAAAAGGTCAGGCCTTATTAAAAATGTTTTTTTAATAGCCTCTCTTTTTCTAAATCTTTCTATTTCCTTATGATTTCCAGAAATAAGAACCTCTGGAACTTTATGACCTTCAAATTCCCTGGGCCTTGTATAAACAGGGTATCCAAGAATTCCCCAGAAAAATGAATCTCCTTCAAGGGAGTCAGTATGGGAAAGTGCATTTGGCATAAGTCTTGAAATTGCATCAACAAAAACAAAACAGGCAGGTTCCCCTCCTGAGAGAACATAATCACCTATTGAAATTTCCATATCAATATAATTTTTAAATCTTTCATCAACTCCTTTATATCTTCCACAAAAAAGTATTAAGTGTTCTTTTTTTGAAAGTTCATTTATAATTTTTTGGGTTAATGTAATTCCTGACGCCTCAAAAAGTATTGAGACACTATTTTCTTTTTTTAATTTTCTTAAAGCCCTTACAAGTGGTTCTATTTTCAAAACCATTCCACTTCCACCACCATATTGATAATCATCAACTTCTTTTGGCGAATCTGCAAAATCTCTCAAATTGTAAAGATTTATTTCTAAATTTTTATTTTCGATACATTTTCTAACAGGACCAAAAGAAAAGGCTATTTCAAAAAATTCAGGGAAAAGGGTAACAATGTCTATTTTCATAGTTCTTCAGGAATCTGTGCAACTATTTTTTCATTTTTTAAATCAATTTCTTTAATATACTCTTTAACCCCCGGCAAAAAAATCTCTTTACCATTTTCAGTATTTATTAAAAAATAATCATAAATTTTTCCTTTTAAAATACTTTGTAAAAAACCTATTTTTTCTCCATTTTCATTGAACACAGGAAGTCCCTCAAGGTCAAATATATAATACCCCTGGTCCCCGGGTTCTATTAATTTTTCCCTTTCAATAAATAAATAATATCCTTCAAGTGCTTTTGCTTTTTCCATACTTTCTATTCCTTTAAATTTAAAAATGAAGCGACGCCCACCCATTTTTACCTTTTGGATGTAAAGCTTTCTTCGTTCACCTTTATATTCAATATAAAAATATTTGTATTTCTTTAAGGTTTCAAAATAAGGAGTCTCGGGAATTATAATTACTTCTCCTTTTTTCCCGAAAGGTTTTGAAATCCTTGCTACACAAACAAGTCCTTTATATCTCACTCTAAGATCTCAAGCATTGCCCTTTTACCCTTTCTCGAGGCTGCTGCTGAAAGTATAGTCCTTAAGGCTTTTGCTGTTTTCCCTTCTTTTCCTATAACCTTTCCAAGGTCAGAAGAGGCGACCTTAAGTTCATATACAACAACTCTTTCCCCTGGGATTTCTTTAACAGAAACATGTTCAGGACTATCCACTATATGTTTAACAACAAATTCAAGCAGTTCTTTCATTTTTACTCACCTCCCTTTTCATTTTTAGTTTGGGTAAGCGTCGCTTCATTTAATTTTTTGTAAAGTTTAAAAAGCGCTTTTACCCGCTCCGTGGTTTGGGCTCCTTTTTTTATCCATTCCTCATACTTTTCTAAATCTAATTTAAATCCTTCTTTTTTTAAAGGATCATAAAAACCAATTATATCGCAAACTTTTCCATCCCTTTTTCTTTTTGAATCAGTTACCACAATTCGGTAAAAGGGCCTTTTATTTTTCCCTATCTTGAAAAGTCTTATCTTTACCATAGTTTATCCTTAAAAGTTAAAAAGAAGTTTTTAATTATAAAGGAAAAAAAAATTATTTGCAACTTTTTGACTTGAAACTTAAGAGAATATTATAATAGTATTTTTAAAATGAAAAAAATCTTTAAAAATTTGAGTGGGGTAAAAGGGAGAATAATTTTAACTATTTTTTTCTTCTGTTTATTTATTATAGTAATTTATTCTTATTTCTATATAAAAAATACAGATAATTTGATAAAAGAAAATGAAAGAAGAATTGCAGAAATTGCAAAAAATACACTTTTAAAAGAAGCGGAAATATTCATCTTTACAGGAGATACCACATTTATTTCACCGATAATAAAAAATCTCTTAAAAGATCCCCTCATCCTATCAGTTACAATAACAGATTCTTCCGGTAAAGAGGTTTTGAAGTTTTCTCAGCCAAATTTTGGTGAGAAAAAAGGCATAAACTTTTCCTATCCGATTTTTATTTTGCAGGAAGGAGAAAAAGTTTTTATCGGTAAGTTAAATCTTTATATAAGTATTTTACCATTAATAGAAAATCAATACAGAGCATTTTTCTTGTCTTTGGTTCTTGGAGTTATAATTGTTATTTTTGGGTTCATCTTTTCATTTTTAATAACAAGGGTTTTCTTTAGAAGGATTGAAAGCATTAAAAGAAGTTTAACGGAGATAGCAAAGGGTGAGGCAGATTTAACAAAGAGAATCAGCATCCCGGAAGATACAGAATTTAAAGAAATAGCCGATTCTTTTAATGAATTTATCGAAAGTCTTTCAAAGAGAATAAATGTGACAAGAACAAGTGCTTTTAGAATTGGTGAATTTTCGGAAAATATCTCAAGTGCAATAGAAGAGCTTACTGCTTCTTCAAATGAAGTAACTGATACAGTTCAAAAACTTGCCAATATGGCTACTGAAGGAGCAAAAGGAGTTCTTGAGGCGTCAAAGTCTGTGAAAGAATTATTAGATATTGCTTTTACAACAAATGAAGAGGCACAGGAGATGCAGAGAATCGAAAATTATTCTTATAATCTTGCTCTGGAAGGCAGAAAAATTTCTGAAAATGTAAAAGAAGAACTTGACAAAGTCACAAATGTGATGGATAAATTGAGAGAAAGTGTTGAGAATCTCGGGCTTTTTCTAAAAGATATTTTTGAGATTTCTAACACCATAACAATATTTATGAGGAGAACCAATCTACTTTCTTTAAATGCTTCAATTGAAGCTGCAAGAGCAATGGCTCATGCAAAAGGTTTTTCAATTGTGGCAAATGAAATAAGGAAGCTTGCAGAAGATTCTTCTTTATATGCAGAAAAAATTCAAGATATTGTGGAAAGTATAAAATCTTTGCTTGAAGATTATACTAAAACATTAATTGAAAATCAAAAAATAATAGAAGGTGCTAAAGAGGTGCTTTTGAAAGCTGCGGATCAATTAAAAAAGATTGCAGATGAATCAGAAGAAGCTATGGAAAAAGTTGAAAAGATTTCTCGGCTTACTGCAATAGAAAGAGAGGAAATTGAAAAACTTGCAAGATTTATGGATAAAGTAGGAGAAATAGCAGAAGGGGTTAGTATTTCAAGTGAAGAGATTGCTGCAAGCATGCAGGAACAACTTGCTTCCCTTGAAGAAATATCTGCTTCAACATCAGAACTTGCCCATATAAGTGAAGAACTTAAAATGAGTTTAAGGGGGTTTAAAATTGAGTAAAAGATTTTTATTTTTACTCCTTTTTCTTTCTTTTTGTTTTAAAAATTCATTGATTGATAGAGTATTAAATGATTATTTTCCTTTAAATACAGGATTTAAATCCCGCTTTGTCCATCTTCCAGAAAGAGAAACATCCTATGTTGAGGTTATAAGAGATACTTTAATTTTAGGTGAAAATTTTAAAAATGTTTTCTTTTTATATGAAGATGATTTCTTTTTAAAAGAAGGGGGTTTTATAAAAAAATATTTTAAAGAAGTTTATTATTCAGGGGAGAATGAATATGTTCTTGAAGAAAGGGCAATCCCTTTTATTCCATCAATTTTTATAAATGGTGATTTAATAGTTGATAGTTTAAAAAAGAACTTTTTGATAGAGGGTGATACTTTATTTTATTCAAGAAAAATGAAAATAAAAATCAAAGGTCCTGTCACCTTTAAAATTGAAGATGTAGAGTTTGATAATTCTTTTAAAGTTGAAAGATATTTTGAAATAGGAATTAAAAAGGGTATGGTATTTATAAAGAAAATTCAAGAAAGTTATGAAGTATATGCACCAGAGAAGGGATTAATTTTTTATGCTACTCCTTATGATACTTTTAAATATATAGGAGGTAGATGATGTTAAAAAGAACACCTTTTTATGATAAGCATATAAAATTAAATGCTAAAATGGTTCCATTTGCGGGATTCGAGATGCCTGTCCAATATGAGGGAATAATAAAAGAAACAATTTATGCAAGAGAAAAGCTTGTTATATTTGATGTTTCCCATATGGGTGAAATAGAAATAAAGGGCAAGGATGCTCTTAAATTTCTTTCTTATGTTGTCTCAAATGATCCTTCTCTCCTCAAAGATTATCAGGTTCAATATGCAGTTCTTTTAAATGAAAATGGCGGTTCTGTTGATGATCTTTTAATATACAAACTTCCTGATAGATATTTTCTTGTTGTAAATGCTGCAAATACTTTAAAGGATTATAATTTTTTATGTGAAATGTCCAAAAATTTTGATGTGGAAATAAAAAATTTAAGTGATGAGATTGCTCAACTTGCAATACAGGGGCCGCTTGCAGAACCGCATTTAGTAAACATACTGGAACTTAATCTCTCAAATGTTAAATTCTACTGGTCAATTGAAACAAAATATAAGGATATACCGATTTTAATTTCAAGAACAGGATATACAGGTGAAGACGGATTTGAAATATATGTAAGAAAAGAATATGCTGATTTTATTTGGAATGAAGTATTTAAAGGGGATATAAAACCTGCAGGACTTGGTGCGAGGGATACTTTAAGACTTGAAATGGGTTATCCCCTTTATGGTCATGAACTTGATGATGATACTTCTCCACTTGAAGCAGGTTTAAAAAGATTTGTTAAAGTAAAAGAGAATTTTCTCGGGAAAGAAAGAATAATTAAAGAACTGGAGGAAGGTATTAAAAAGAAATTAATAGGTTTTTATTCAGAAGAAAAAGGAGTCATACCAAGGGAAAAGATGAAGATATTTTCAGATGGAGAGGAAATTGGTTATGTAACATCAGGAACTTTTTCGCCAAATCTAAATAAAGGTATTGGAATGGGTTATGTAAGGAGTGATTTTGAAGGTGAAAAAATTTATATTGATATAAGAGGTAAAATCAAAGAGTTTAAAATAACCTCATTACCCTTTGTTAAGGAAACTTCTCTGAAAATTCCTAAGAAGAGAAAGGAATAAAAAATTTGTAAGCATATGTGTACCTCCATAACTTAAAAAAGGGAGAGGAATTCCTGTTAATGGTAATATACCGAGCTGGCCTCCAATATTTAAAAAGAAGTTGTATAGAAAAGAAAAAATGGTTAATAAGGAAAAAATATAAGAGAAAGAATCCATATTTTTCATCAAATTCAAAATATTTATAAAAAGTAAAAAATAAAGGAAAAATAAAAATAGACATCCTATAAATCCAAATTCCTCTGAAAAGGAGGCAAATATGAAATCAGAATGAGCTGCAGGTAAAAAAGCAAGTCCTTTCTGGGAACCCTTTAAAAATCCTTTTCCCTTTATTCCTCCTGAACCTATTGCTATTAATCCCTGAGATACTTGCCATCCACTTCCCTTTGGATCCCTTGATAAATTTAAGAATGTTTTTATTCTTTCCTTCTGATAATCTTTTAAAAATTTATTCAAGGCTAAAGGAGAGAAAAGTCCTATTATTATTGCAATTGTGAAGAAAAGGATTTTATTCAAAATTTTCATTTTTACATAAATAAGAAAGATTAAAAAAATTATTATGAAAGAAAGAAAGATAATATAATTAAGAGAGAAGAGTAAAGAAATTGGCGGAATTATATAAAAAAGTTTTGTATTTAAATTGCTTTTTTTAAGTAAAATTATCAAATAAAAAGAGGAAATGTAAAAACTTCCCTGTCCAAGGTCTGGTTCTGATAGAATAAAAATAAATGGTAATAAA
Source organism: Caldifarciminota bacterium (assembly GCA_039803745.1). Taxonomy (GTDB): domain Bacteria; phylum Hydrothermota; class Hydrothermia; order Hydrothermales; family Hydrothermaceae; genus JBDRZD01. The sequence goes on along the minus strand of JBDRZD010000006.1, from coordinate 15,122 downwards.
CACATTATAAAAAGGATCAAACTATCTTTAAAATTTAAATAATATTTGTCTTCTAAAAAAACTGCTAAAGAAATAAAAAAAGGAATTTTAGCAATTTCTGAAGGCTGGAATGAAAAGGAAGATATTTTTATCCATCTCTTTGGATAAGGTGATATGAAAAGAGGAATTAAAAGTAAAGAAATCACAATTAAAAAATAAAGAAATGGGAATCTATTTGGTATTTTAATCTTTAGAAAAAAGAAATAAAAAAGGAGAGAAAATATTATATTTGTGATGTGTTTTTCAAAAATAGGAGAATTTTTGCTCCTTGAGATTGAAAACATTGTTAAAGAACCTAAAAAAACTATTAATAAAACTATTATTAAAATTATGTTATGCCTTAAATTTATATTTTTTTCTAAAAGTAGATGCCTTTTTGCCATTTTTTATATATATATTTAAATATTTTACCTGCAATAGGTGCTGCCACTTCCCCGCCCATTCCCGCATTCTCAACAAAAACAAGGACACAGAAAATCGGATCCTCAAATGGTGCAAACCCGCAGAAAAAGGCATGGTCTTTACCAAAAGGGTTTTGGGATGTACCTGTTTTCCCTGCTATATTCCATTCTTTCATACTTGCGCTTCTTCCTGTTCCATTTTCGCCTTGACATACATAAAATAAGGCATTTTTAACTATTCTTATTATTTCTTTATCAAATGGTAAAAAGAGAGTATCTTTTATTATAACTTCTTCGCCCTCAATTTTTTTAATAATATGTGGTTTTATAATTTTTCCTTCATTTGCAACCTGGCTTACAAATACTGCAATCTGCATTGGTGTTAAAAGTATCTCACCCTGTCCTATTCCAAGATTTAAAACATTTCCTTCTGAAAAACCATAGGGACCATATTTTTTATAATAGAAATCAAGGTCAGGTAAGAATCCTTCTTTTTCTCCAAATAAATCAACCCCCTTTTTCTCTTCAATTTTTGATTCTTGCAATTTCTTTAAAAACCTCTTTAACCCTATTCTTCTTGCCATTTCATAAAAATAAACATCGCAGGAGACTTCCACTGCCTTTTTGAAATTCACTTTTCCATGCCCCTCTTTTTTCCAGTCTTTAAATGTTCTATTTCCAAATTTGTATTCTCCATTACAATGAATAACTTCATTTGTATCAATGACTCCGAGCTCAAGTCCAAGGAGTGCTGTAAAGATTTTGAAAATGCTGCCCGGAGCATAAAGTCCGCTTATAGGTCTTGAAAGGATTGGATTTAATGTGTCATTTTTAATTTCGTTCCATTTTTCTTCTTTTACCATTCCAGAAAGTATATTAAGATCAAAACTTGGTTTACTGTATAAACTTAATATTTCTCCATTCTTTATATTTAAAACTATTACTCCACCTTTTTTATAGGGTAAAAAAAGTGAATCTATATAAATTCCAAGGTCAATATCACAGGATATTGTTATATCTTTACCTTTTTGAGGCAAAATTGGTGGTCTTACTTCTTCCCATAGGATATTCCCTCTTGCATCTACAAGCCTAAAAGAAATTCCATCCTTTCCCTTTAAAATTTCCTCATAAATTTTTTCAATTCCGCATCTTCCAATTCTATCACCAAGCGAATAAATTCCATTTAAAAGTTCTTCCTTTGAAACCTTACTTGTCCATCCAATTAAATGGGAGTAAATATTTCCATAAGGATATAATCTGTAGGGTTTTCCTATAATATAAAATTTTTTACCACTTTCTTCCAATTTTATAATTTCTTTTATATCAATATCTTCTTTAATTATTGTGTCCTCAATTATTGCTTCGTATCCAATTCTTGAAGATGCAATTATCTTTCCATTCCTATCAAAAATTCTACCTCTTACTGCGGGTATTTCTATTTCTTTAATTATGTTTTTCATTGATTTTTCTTTGTTTTCCTCATATTTTATCACCTGGAGATAAAAGAGCCTCGCAGTTAAAATTATAAAAATTAAATAAATCACATATTTAAATACTTTTTCTTCCATAGTTTAAAGAGGATTGTTAAAAAAATAGAAAAGATGAACGAAGTTAAAAAGTTAAATGAGGAAAAGGAAAGAAGCGAAAAGAATATAAAAGAAGAGATAAATAAAAATAGAAAAAGAACAGGATAAATTTCATAATTAACATTTTTTTTGAACCATAAAGTAATAAAGGAAAGAATAGCAAAGTAAAAGGGTAAAACCCATATTTTTTGTGGATTGAAACTTTCGAGTGATATTGAATATAAGAAAGAGGAGAAAAATATTCCGGAAGAGAAAAGGTAAAAGTTTGAGAAAGTCAAAAGTGAAAAAGAAATTATATGTTTAAAATTTGGAAAAAAAATTTTTTCAAAGGGAATAATTGATAAAATTAAAAGTAATAATAAAAATTTTTTCATTTTAATAAAAATATTGAGGTTTTTGAAAGGTCAAAAAGAGGTCTTACTTTTATCTTCATAAAAATCTCTCCTTCTTCCCTTTCAATTTTTTCGATTACTCCTATTTTTATTCCTTGAGGAGCAATTTCCCATATACCTGCTGTAAGAAGGGTATCACCTTCTCTTATATCAGCCCAATAAGGAACATAGTGAAGTTCAAGTAAAAAATCACCTTTACTTTTTAAAACACCGAGGACTTTACTTCTTTTATCAATTACATCAATTTTAAAATAAGGTGAAAAAATTGTCTCAACCAAAATTTTATCTTTCCCTTTTTCTTTTATTATTCCAGCAAGGTTTTCATCTTGAAAAACGAGTTTACTCTGTGAATCAAAATTTTCTGGTTTATAGAGGAAAATAAAACGAGGCGGGAAGGATTCTTCTGAATAAATTTTATAACTTGATGAAAAAACTTTGCTTTCTTTCCTTTTGGATTCTTTTAATATAATCTCCTTTTCTTTTTCCCAATTTTTTAGTTTTTCTATATTTTTTTTAAGTAAAATAACAGGATGATATAAATAGTCAATAAATAAAATATGTATTCCTTTTTTAACTGGATTTATAAAGAAAAAAAAACTTAAAAAAAAGAATAGAATAAATGAAATCTTTTCATTCCTCATAAGTTCTTTTGGGCTTTCTCAAAACTTTTCTGTACTTTTCTAAATTTTCAAGAATTTTACCAGCTCCTATTACCACACATTTTCTTGGGTCATCAGCAATTTTTACTTTTAACCCTGTTTCTCTTTCTATTAATTTATCAATTCCTCTTAAAAGTGCTCCTCCCCCTGTTAAATATATTCCATTTTCAATTATATCAGCAGAAAGTTCAGGAGGAGCCTTTTCAAGGGCTTTTTTTATTGCATCAATTATTTGAAAAACAGGCTCCTTTAATGCTTCCATAACTTCTTCACTTGTTATATTCAAAGTTTTTGGTATCCCCGTAATTAAATCTCTACCTCTTATTTCCATCTCCATTCCCTTTTCAAGGGGTATTGCTGTCCCAATTTCTATCTTTATCCTTTCAGCAGTTGCTTCTCCTATTAATAATTTATACTTTCTTCTTATATAATCTATTATCGCTTCATCCATTTCATCACCTGCTGTTCTTATTGAAACATTTGTGACAATACCAAATAGTGCAATAACCGCTATTTCTGTTGTTCCTCCACCTATATCTATTACCATATTGCCTGTTGGTTTTTCTATGGGAAGCCCGATTCCAACTGCTGCTGCTATTGGTTCTGATACTAAATATACTTCTCTTGCCCCTGCACTTTCTGCTGAATCTTTAACTGCTCTTGCCTCCACCTCTGTTATTCCCGATGGCACAGAAACTAAAACCTTTGGTTGAGTTAAAAGAGATTTTTTTGTTACCTTTGTTATAAAATGATGCAGCATCTCTTGAACAAGTTCAAAATCTGCAATCACTCCATCTTTCATAGGTCTTTTTGCTATTATATCGCTTGGTGTTTTACCAAGCATCTTTTTTGCTTCCTGTCCTACTGCAAGAGGTTTTCCTGTTAGTCTATCAATTGCAACAACTGATGGTTCATCAAGTAAAATTCCTTTATCCTTTACATATATAAGTGTTGTAGCAGTTCCAAGGTCTATTGCAAGTTCATTTCCCAAACTAATCTTTAACCACCTTGGTAATTTAATCATATTCAATCCTTTTTAAAAATAAATTATAAGGTAATTGAACTATTTTTGTAAATTTAATTATAATTTATATAATGAATATTCTTCTTTCAATGATTACAGGTTATCTTTTTGGTTCAATTCCCTTTTCCTTTTTAATTGGAAAAATAATTGGTAAAAAAGATTTAAGAAAAACAGGAACAAAAAATATTGGTGGTTCAAATGTTGCAAGGGAGGTTGGATTTATATTTGGTGTGATAGCAATTTTATTAGATATGGTAAAAGGGATTTTTTCAATTATCCTGATTAAACTTTCCGGACTTTCTTCCCCTTATACTTTTATTAGTGCCTTTTTTGCAGTAGTTGGGCATTCTTTCCCTATATTTTTAAAATTTCATGGTGGAAGGGGGATGGCAACAAGTCTTGGTGTGATGCTTTATTTTTCCTTTAGAGAAACTGTTCTTTCTTTTTTAATTTTTTCACCCCTTTTTATTTTAAAAGAAGTAGGGCTTGGAACAATTCTTGCCTTTTCCTTGATTCCAGTTTTTATATTTTTTATAAAAAAAGACATAAACCTATTTTTTTTCTCTTTAACCATTTTAATTTTTTTAATATTCAGAAGGCTTTATTTTTTAAAAGATGATATAAAAGAGAAAAGACCATTTTTAAAAACTTTTTTAAACAGGCTTCTCTTTGATGCGCCTGTTAAAATAAAATATAAATGAAGAAATTTTTTTTGGAAATTTTAATAATCACATTTATTTCAATATTTTCAGCACTTCTATTTGCTATTTTAAAAAAAATAGAGATTTTTCCTGAAAATACAAAAGTTTATCTTTTTTCAAAAAAATATCCCCAAATAAAATTTTTAAATACAATAGAACTTCTTAAACTGTATAAAAATGGGAATATAATAATAGTTGATGCAAGGGAAAGAGTATTTTATGAAAAAGGACATATAAAGAGTGCAATAAATATTCCATATAATGAATTTGAAATCTATCCTGAAATATTTTTAAATTTACTTAAAAAAGATAAAGATATAATCATATATTGCGAAGGAGGATACTGTGAAGAAAGTTTTATAGTTGCCGAGTTTATTTTAAAATACGGTTTTAAAAATATTTATGTTTATATAGATGGATATCCTGAATGGGAAAAAAGGGGGCTTCCTCGTGAAGAAGTTTCTTTCTAATAAAATATGGATAAGGATTTTAGAAATTTTTTTAGGTATTTTGTTCATATATTCTGGTGCTCTTAAAATTAAAAATATCTTTGAATTTTCTCTTACGGTTGCAAAATATGGTATAATTCCAGAAAAACTTATAAATTTATTTTCAATAATTTTGCCATTTTTTGAAATATTTTCTGGATTTTTCCTTTTAATAGGTATATTAATAAAAGGTGCTTCATTTATAATTTCATTTATGCTCTTTATATTTATAATTGCGCTTTCTTACACTATTTTTAAAGGAGTTCATTTTGAATGTGGCTGTTTTAAGATATTTGGGAAAGAGCCAGAAACCGGCATTTTACTTATTTTGAGAAATCTATTTTTAATTCTTTTAAGCATCAATATATTTATATTCTCAAAGAAAACTTGATTTTTTTAAAAAACTGGATGGATTGCGATACTTGATGATTCAATAATAACAGTATGGGCAAATGCAAGCACTCCAAATTCATGGTGAGCTAGGACAGTTATAAATGAGCATGATGCAACAGTGAAATGCAAACAAAATAGAGTTAAATATTACATTAGGTGGAAGAGCAGTTTTTACAGAGACAATATGGAAATATGGTTTGACTGGTTCTGGAACATAGGAATTAAGGAAATTGTAAAATAAGATAGCGAAAGTTATACACATAGAATAAATTAAAAAGGGTAAAAAGGTTTAGTATTCTCGGCAATATCTCACTTCTTGGAATATCTAAAATCCTTCTTGCCCCTTTTTCCCTCTATAAATAAAATTTTTGATTACATTTTTTATCTAAAACGAACCTCCACCAACCCTGCTCGTGTGTTTCAGGTCATGATGAATCATTGGCCAGGGTGTAGAGGCTAAAGGTGATGAGCCATAGATTGCATAAAGTTTGCAATCATCTGAACCTACATAAACAGTTCCATCACTGCCTATTGCAGGAGAAGAGTTTATACTCAGTTCTGCCATAAACTCCCACTTAAGTGTGCCATCAGAATTTATTGCATAAAGTTTACTATCACTTGAGCCAACATAAATAGTGCCATCATCTGCTATTGCAGGAGAAGAAACTACCGAGAAACCGGTTAGAAATGTCCATTTGAGTGTTCCATCAGGGTTTATTGCATATACCTTATAATCATCTGAGCCTACATAGATAGTGCCGTCAGCCCCTATAGCAGGAGATGACCATACCTCTCCTCCTGTTAGAAATGACCATTTTATTGTTCCATCAGGGTTTATTGCATAAACTTTATGATCCTTTGAGCCCACATAGATAGTTCCATCACCACCTATAGCAATAGAGCATAATCCTGAATTACTTATTATAAAGGAGTCTTTTATGGTTCCATTAGGATTTACTGCATAGAGTTTACCATTACGCGAGGCTACATATATAGTACCATTAACATCTATTGCAAGGTAACCTTCTGGTAATGCAATCCCCCATTTTGGATAACCATCAGGAGTTATTGCATATAAAGTAGTGTCATCATAACTTAAATAGATGGTGCCATCAGCACCTATTGCAGGAGGAGAAGATGGAAAGGCAAAGTGGTGCAATGACCATTTTGTAGTGCCATCAGGATTTATTGCATAAAATTCTGTACTAAATCCACTCGCATAAATAGTGCCATCCTTACCTATTACAGGAGCATACTTACCTCCTCCGTTTTCCCAACTCCATTTCTGGGTGCCATCTGGATTTATTGCGTAGATCTTACCATCGCTTGTGCCTATATATATAGTGCCATCTTCACCTATTGCAGGAGAACTTACAATACCTCCTGTTTGAAATGTCCATTTAAGTGTGCCACCACCTCCACCTGATGAAATTACAATCTGATGTGCCTGTGACCAGTCGGAAACATTCCCTTTTATATCCTTTGCTTGTGCTTTTATATAATAAGTGCCAGGGTTTGACCATGAATGACTCATTATCACATTATTTCCTGATGCCACATAGGAACTCCAGGAAGATATATTGCCATCACCCCAGTCAAACCTAATTGCAATATCATCATCTTCAGGATCTGTTGCTGAAGAGGAAAAAGAATAAGAAGTGTTTATAGTGCCACTTGAAGGTCCAGAAGGTGTTGATGGTGTATCCGGAGGAGAATTTTTTTTGTGACAGCCAGTAAAAATCATATAGGAGATAACTATGAGGATTACACCATTAAATAATAAAGTCCTCACCATCCACCTCCCTTATAGATTCTTAAAACATCTGTATTATACTGAATTTAACATATCCTTGGCAATATCTCACCCCTTGGGATATCTAAAATCCTTCTTGCCCCTATTTTTGTCTCTATAAAAACTTTTCCATTTCCTTCTTTTACTTCACCTATAATCTCTGCTTCTTTACCCTCTTCAAATTCTTTAATTATTTTAATTGCCCTCTCAACATCATAAGGAGGTAAAAAAAGTAAAAATTTACCTTCATTTGCCACATAGAGGGGGTCAATACCGAGTATTTCGCATGCACCTATAACCTCTTCTTTTACAGGAATTTTCTCCTCATATATTAAAATTTCTGTTTTTGATTTTTCAGCAATCTCATTTAACGATGTCGCAACTCCTCCTCTTGTTGGATCTCTAAGGCAATGAATTTCTATATTTTCTTCAATCAATTTTTGTATTATAAAATTTAATGGTTGTGTATCTGATTTAACTCCTTCAATTTTTAGATTTTCCCTTTCTATCATTACAGCAATTCCGTGCATTCCTATCGGCCCATTTATTATTATCTTATCACCCGGTTTAACAGAATAAGGCGAAATATCTAAATTGTGTTCTATAATTCCTATTCCTGATGTATTTATATAAATTTCGTCTCCCTTTCCTTTTTCAACAACCTTTGTATCACCTGTTATGACCAAAACTTTTGCTCTCTCACTTGCCTCTTTTATTGATTTCATTATAATTTCAAGTTTTTCGATCGCAAAACCCTCTTCAATTATTAAAGAAAGAGAGATAAATAGAGGTTTTGCACCAGCCATTGAAAGATCATTAACAGTTCCATAAACTGCAAGTTTGCCAATGTCTCCTCCAGGAAAAAATATTGGTGAAACCACATAGGAATCTGTTGTAAATGCAAATCTTTTACCATCAATTTCAAATACAGCAGAGTCATGAAGTTTTTCAAGATATTCATTTTTTAAAAATGGTAAAAATAATTTCTCTATTAAATCCTTTGTCATTTTTCCCCCACTCCCATGAGAAAGTTTTATGAAGTTCATGTTCTCTCCTTTTCTATTTTATATTTTTTCATTTTATACCTTAATACTCTTTCAGAAATCCCAAGTTCCTCTGCTGCCTTTACTTGAACCCAATTATTTTTTCTAAGTGCCTCTATTATCATTTCCCTTTCTATTTTTTCAATCGTTTCCAAAAGTTTGCCAGTCTTTTTATAATCTATTTCCTTATTTATAATTAAAGATAAATGTTCTTTTTTAATATATTCATCATCACAAAGCACAACCCCTCTTTCAATTATATTTTCAAGTTCCCTTACATTTCCTGGGAAATTATATTCCATCAAAATTTTTAATGCCTCATCAGTTATTCCTTTTATTCTTTTATTTTCTCTTTTTGAATAAATTTTTAAGAAATGCTGAGTTAAAACTGGTATATCCTCCTTTCTTTCTCTTAAAGGAGGTAAATGTATTCTTATTACATTTAATCTGTAATACAAATCTTCTCTAAAATTGCCCTTTTTAACTTCTTCTTCAATATTTTTGTTGGTCGCACTTATTATTCTAACATCAACAGGTATTTCTTCATTTGAACCAATCCTTGTTATTTTTTTTTCTTCAATAACCCTTAAAAGTTTAGCCTGTAAAGAAAGAGGAAGGTTTCCTATTTCATCTAAAAATATTGTTCCTTTTGAAGCAAATTCAAACTTTCCAATTCTTCTTCTTTCTGCACCAGTAAATGCCCCTTTTTCATAGCCAAACAATTCTGCTTCAACAAGAGTTTCTGGAATTGCTGAAATATCAACTGGAACAAATTTCTCGTTTTTCCTTTTTGAAAAATAATGTATTGCTCCTGCAATCAGTTCTTTTCCAGTTCCACTTTCACCGGTTATTAAAACATTTGCATCACTTTTTGAAGCCTTTATCACAATATCCATTATTTCTTTCATTTTATCCGAAACATATATGAGTTTATTAAAAGAATATTTTTCTTCTATAATCCTTTTTAATCCTTCAACTTCTCTTTGAATGCCTAAATTTTCAAAAGCCTTTTTAATAAGAAGAATTAATTCATCAGGATTAACAGGCTTTGTTAAATAATAAAAGGCTCCTTTTCTCATTGCTTCAACCGCATCCTTTATTTCTCCATAGGCAGTTATGATTATTACAGGAATTAAGGGGTTAATTTCCTTTATATTTGTAAGAATTTCTATACCTTGGATATCAGGCAATTTTTGATCAAGTAATATAATTTCTGGCTCCTCTTCTCTTGTTTTTCTGATTGCCTCTTCACCATTTTCAGCCTCTATTACAGAATAACCTTCCCTTTCAAGTAATTTTCTTAAAAGCAGTCTTTGATTTTTTTCATCATCAACAATAAGTATTTTACCCATCTTTTAAGTATATTTTAAAAATCTTTTCATTTTTTTGTATAAATTCAATTTTACCTTCATGGATTTCAATTATCTTTTTGACAAGATACAATCCTAATCCTGTTTTTCCCTTTGTTGAGAAAAAAGGATTAAATATTTTATCAATTTTATCATAAGACACCTTTACCCCGTCATCCATAAAATTTATAACTCTATAATTTCCTTTTTTCTGAGTCCATATCTTTAAAATTTTTGCATTTGCTTCAAAACTATTTTTTATTATATTATTAAAGGCAATAAAAAGTAAATTTCTATCTCCACAAACTGTTTCATTTTCTTTTAATTCCGTAATTACTTTTAAATTTTTTGTTTCTTCCTTTAAAAAATCTAAAGATTCTTTTATTATTTCTTTAATGTTGATTTTCTTTTTTTCTATCTCATATTTTCCAAGAATACTTATTGAACTTATGATTCTTTTTATTCTTTCAATTTCATCTTCAAATATCTCTTTATATTCCCCTTCTAAATTTTTTGATAAAAGTGCCAAGGCATTTAATGAATTCTTTATTTCATGACTAAAACCTGAAGAAATTGCTGCCATTTCCTTTAAATGTTCTATTTCCTTATCTTTTTTTATTTTGAGTTTTTCAAACCTTAACATTTCATAAAAAATAAAAGTTTGAAGAAAACCAAAAAACAATATTAAGAAAATCAAAAATAACGAGGTTTTAAATTTAAAATCTTTTAATTTTTTTAAAGAATAGCCAATTACAAAATTTTTATCACTAAACTTTTTTTCAATATGATAAATTTCACCTGCAGGAGTGTTTATTGAATAACTTCCTTCACCTTTAAGTGGTAAGAAATCTTCAAAAAGTGAGAAAAATATAACGGGATTTCTTGATCTATCTAAAACAGAGAAATAAACAATTTCTGAAACTGGGAGGATAGCACTGAATATCTCATTTATCTCTATTGTTGAGACTCCCTTTTCTTCTGAAAGAACAAGGATATCAATTGTGTCTAAATGAAAATTTGAAACCAAAAAGGTAATTTTATCAACTTTTAAAAGGGTGCTCGCATTTTTCCCTTTTATGTTTAATTTATAAAAAGATAAAATTTCTTCTTCAAACTGGGGGTAAAGGGAAAAGCCTTTTATATTTTCATTCTTTATAAACCATATTCCCTGCACAAAATAATTGTCAACAAATTCTTCAATTTTCTTTTTATTTTTTATTCCAGATATTATATTTTCCTTTATCTTTTTTATTTTTTCTTCTCTTGATTTTTCATCTTTTTCAATATAATCCTTTATTAAAAAAGAGAGTAAATTGAAATTTGTTTTATAATTATTTATATAAAGATTTTCAATATTTTGCTGGACTACAAAGTTTAAAAATAATAAAAATAAAATAAAGACTAAAAAAATTCCTAAATTTAAAAAAATTCTTTTCATTTTAAAATTATACCAAAAATTTCTTAAAAAATCAAACCAATTCTTATTTCAAAGGCATTCTTTGTATAATCAAAATATTCAATGTTTGAGAAATTCATTATATTTTTAAATCCAAAATTTAAAATCAATTGGTTTTTAAAAAATTTTGATATATAAATTTGATTCTCAATTTTTTTATCCTTTCTTTTAAAATTTGAAAAGGGAATAAAACCTCTTTCAGAAAATCCTGATAAAAGATTTATCTCAAGTCCTTTATCCCAGAAATTTTTTATCAATTTTAAATTTATATATTTTTCAATTTTTATAATATCCTCTTCAAAAAAAGGATCCTCTGCAAGAGAATCAGGGAAAGGTAATAATTGAGATTCTGAATATTTGTATCCCATTAAGAGAAAAATTGAGAAATCAAGAGTCAAAGGGAAATCAAAATTATAATTTATTTCATACATATAAAAGTTTTCATCTTTTAAACTTTTGATTCCTGGTGAAAAATTCAGGATCAAAAAGAAAAAGGGCATAGGAATTGATAATGAAGATTTTATGTGAATTTCATTCTGCCTTTCAAAAATTTCATTTGAATAAATTTTTTGAAGAAATTCAGGATTTATTGATAAAAGATATTTATTTTTGAAAAAAACTTCAAGATCGTTCCCAAAGGTAAATTTTGTGTTTTTATAAATTTCATAGTTAGGTGGATAGAATATGTTCAAATTTATAAATATTTTGTTTCTATTACCAAGATTTTTAAAGAAGAATGTTTTTGATATATAAAGTAAATTTTCAAAAATTAAGGAATATTCATCAAAGTTTATGAGGTAAAGGTTTGTTTCATTTTCAAAATTTAAAAAGGCATCTTTCTGAATATATCCTTTGAGATTGAGCACATTCCCTTCATCCTTCCTATTTAAGAGTCTCAAATTATCAGTAATCTCTGAAGAAAGAGAAATGTTATTAAAAGCAGATAAAATTAACAACAATAATTTTACCATTTTCTTTTTTAAATAAAGGGGGAGGGGAATATACCCCCCTTTTCCCCCTTAGTTTTACCATTTTCTTTTTCTTTTAGGAGAATACTCTTTTCCGTGTCCATATCCTTTTCCTTGCATTCTTCCAGCCCACATTGGAAAACCCTGCATATCCCTTAGTGAAATCATTTCTTTTGTTCTTAAATTCCTCATTTCTCTTGCGAGAATCATCCTTTCACTGTCAAATCTTATTTCTGAACCCCTCAATTCTATTTCATCACCAACCTTTATTCTATTCTGTAAATACCAACTTGGAGCAAGTCTCACTCTGACAATCTCTCCATTTTCAAGTTTGACATTTGCTTCCATCAAAAGAGATGGTGAGACAAGATATACTTCCTCAATTTTTCCTTTTAAATAAGTTTCTGTTTGAGGATTATAAAAACAATATCTTGCCCGAATTCTTGTTCTTATCCATAATGGATTATCTGATTCATCCCTTATTCTCACTCTTACATTATTCCTGACCATCTCCCTTACCATGAAAACATTTTGATAGGTATATTTTCCTATTAGAGTAATTTTTTCACCTTTTTGAAAATCTGCATTCAGAAACCATGGAGGACATAAGTGCGCAGTGATTATTTCACCTTTTTCTGTTTTTATCTCAAGGGCTACCATATTTATATTATCTGAGGGCGAAAGAATCTCATAACTTTTTACTACCTCTCCTTTTATCTCCATCTCTTGTGAGGGTAGACTCCCCATCACAAGTGTTATCAGTGTTAAGATTTTTTTCATTTTTCACCTCCTTTTCCAATTACATATATGAAAAATTTGTGCCAGAGAAAAAATTATTGAAAATCAATAATTTTTATTTTTTGAAAAACGACAAATTTGTATTTTATGACAATTTTGTCAGTTATATTTTTTAATTAAAACGATTCCTGCTATTAGTGAAATTATGTTTGGAAACCAAACTGCTATCCAGGGTGCGAGTTTTCCAGCATCTGCAAGTTCTTCGCCCCCAACAAGGCATATATAATAAAAAGTGAATATAAAAAGGCTTATACCAAAGGCAGTTCCATATCCTCCTCTACCAAATCTTTTTGCCACTCCTATTCCTATTAAAACAAAAACTATTCCTGCAAAAGGAATTGCTAATTTTTTATGGAGTTCAACAAAAAGTCTTTGGATTTGCAGTTTAATATATTTATTATTTTTTTCCTTTTCAAGTAATTTTTTTAATTTTTTTATTTCCCTCAACATCATTTTTATATTCATTTCCCTGTCACTTCTTGAAACCCTTATCTCCCTTACCTTTTCTTTTTCAATTGGTATTTTAATCCTATACTTTTCAAAATCAAGTTTCCTCAAAACCTCTTTTTCCTTACCAATTTCCTGAATAAAACCATTTTCAAGTTCTAAAATAATGAATTCATCCTTTTGAGTGAAGATTTTACCCTTTTGAGCAATAATTATTCTATATCCATCCTCTTTCTTTTCATTTATCTTTACATCCTTTAAGAAAGAATTCCTCTCATCCTTTTCACCTATATATATTTTATAATTGTCAATTTCATTAAAAATACCTGCTTTTAAACTCATGGCAGGCTTTTTCTGGTATATATCAAACAAGAGATTTTTTAATCTATGATTGCTTTCAGGAACTGTATAGGAATTGAAAAAAAACATAATTATAAAAAGGATTATTGAAAATAAAAGGGGGGCTCTTGAAACCCTTACAAGAGAAATCCCGCATGAAGAATATCCTATTAATTCAAAATCCTGTGCATATCTTCCATATAAAGAGATTGAGGCAACAAGGAGTGACATTGGAACCGTGAGTGCTATCATAAAAGGAAGAGAAAAAATTATAATTTTTAAAACTTCAAGAGGCGGAACATTTTTTTTAATTAAAAGGTCTGCTATATCAAAAAGTTTATCTAAAAGTAAAATCATTAATAAAAATAAATTTGCACCTATAAAATTTATAAGAAAAGATTTTAATATATGAAGATCTATTCTTTTAATAACGAATCTCTTCTTCCACAGTTGCCACAACTATATTCACCTTTGTTCCCTTTTGAACTTTCTCACCAGGTTTAGGATTCTGGTCTATTATCATATTTTCAGGATGCTCTGTTGAAAGAACCCTTTTTACTCTTCCTGCATCAAGTCCTCTTTCCTCAAGTAAAGTTAAAGCACCAGGAAAATATTTTCCAATAAGATTTGGAACAGTGACAAGTTGGGCACCGGAACTTACAAAAATTGTTATTGGAGTATTCTTTTGAACAGGGCTTCCTTCAGGTGGCAGAGTTTTTATGACATGTCCTTTGGGAATTGAATCAGAATTAATGTTTTCAATTTTATCAATTGTAAGACCTGCACTTATTATCTGGTTCTGAGCAATTGAAAGGGAAAGACCCTTTACAAAGGGAATTTTTACCATTTCTTCTTTTATTTTTTTTGCAATATAGACATTTATAACACCACCAGAGGGCAGAAGTGAGCCCGGTAAAGGAGTTTGTCTTACAATTACTCCTTCAGGATAGTTTTCACTTTCTTCTTCTCCTGCAATTGAGATGAAAAGTCCTTTTTCTTCTGCGGTAATCTTTGCCTGATTAGGATGAACACCTATGAAATTTGGAACCTCTATTTTTTCCTTTGTCTCTTTTATCTTACTTATTCCCCATGAAGCAGGAGGAGGAAGGTTTGGCATAACAAAGAAATAAAAGCAAAAACATATTATTATTGCTGAAAGTATTGACATAAAAAATGATATCCATATAGCCTTTACCGCATCAATCATACTCTCACCTCCCGAAGATAATATATTATAAAGTTTATTA
>JBDRZD010000005.1:35086-43576 GCA_039803745.1 Caldifarciminota bacterium | reverse complement strand
GATTTAAGTGATGCAAAGGCAATTTCTATTGAAAAGGCAAATGGAAGGGGTTATGAAAAGATTACTGAACTTCCATCAAATTCAAGGGAATATATTGATAAAAATGTTGAAAATGGAAAAACTTATACATATAGACTAATTGCCCATTATGATAATAGGGATAGAATTCTTGGTCCTGTAACAATTACATACATTTCTCCAATTCCAAAGGAACTTACAATTCTTTCAATGAGCAGAAATATCATAAAGAATTCAGGATTTTTAAGGATTGCAGTCCCGAAAAAAGAAAAGGTTGATATTGAAATATATGACCCTGCAGGAAGGATTTGCAAAAAAGTATTTTCAGGTTATCTTGAAAGAGGAATATATGAATTTAAAATTGATATAGATTCAAAAGGAGTTTATTTCTTGATTGTTAAGGACAGGGAGAAAAGAATAAGGGAGAAACTGCTCTTTATGTAGTTATAATTTCAATTTTTTTAAGATTAAAATATAGGAAATTGTAAAGATAAAAAAAGAATAAATTATTAAAAAGATGAAAGAAAAATAAATTTCTTTTATATTTGCCCCTTTTAATAATATACTTCTTAAACAAATTAAGAAATGGGTAACAGGATTAAAATAATTTGTAAAGAACCTGAAGAATTCTGACATTGATTCTATGGGAAAAAATATTCCTGAAAGGAGTATAAATGGGAAAATTATCAAAAATGTTCCAAGCATACTTTCCCTTTGTGTTTTTGAAATCAATGAGGCAAGCATACCTATTCCAAGCCCTATTAATATATAAAAGAAAAAAATTAATATTAAAAGAAAAGGGTTTCCTTTAAATGGTATTTTAAAAAATATTTTTGCAAAGGAAAATATCAATATTCCATCAATAAAAGTTAAAACTGTATAAGGAGTTATTTTCCCTATTATAACCTGATGTGGTTTTAAAGGTGAAATGTTGAATATTTCAATAGTTTTTCTTTCCTTTTCAATTGTAAATGAAATACCTGTTAAAATTGAACTTATTATTATAACTATTATAACAAAAACACCGGGAACAGTATAATTCTTTGTTTCAAGGGATGGATTGAAAAGATAAACTGGTTTTATCTCTATATTGCCTTTTTTTATATTTTGAGAAAATTTTGAAATATAACCAAGAATTTTCTGTGCTGATAAACCCTGTGAGCCATCTATTAAAAATAAAATTTCCCTATTCTTTTTACCAAATATTATCCCCATCTTTAAATTACCCCTTTTTATTTCCTCTATCAATCTTTCCTTTTCAAAAAATCCCTTATTTATAAAAAATCCACTTGCTGTTAAAGAGTATATGAATTCCCTTATTTCTTTATTTTCATTTTCACAAAAATAACCTGTTTCAACTTTTTTTAAATCAAGGGATATTATATAACCGAATAAAAGAAGTAAAATAAAGGGTGCAACTGTTACCATATAAAAATTTCTTTTATCCCTTATAATCTCAATAAACTCTTTTTTTATTATTGCCTTTATCCCGTTCATCCTATTTCTTTTTTAATTCTAATTGAAGAAACTGCTATTAAAAATAAACTGAAAATTAAAAGTGCAATGAATTCAGAAAAAAAATCCTTAAATCCAAGTCCCTTTAATAAAATACCCCTTAATATGTATAAAAAATACCTTGCAGGAACAAGATAAGTTAATAATTGAAGAAAAACTGGCATATTTTCTATGGGAAATAAAAAACCTGATAGGAAAATTGAAGGCATAAGTGTAGAAAGCCATACAGCCATAAGTGTGCTCCTTCCTTCTTTAAATATTGTTGAAATTGTTATCCCGATTCCAAATCCTGTAAATAAAAAGAAAAGGGAAAGAAAATATAATAGAAATAAATTGCCTTTTAAAGGGATATTAAATAAAATTTTACCTAAAAGAAGAACAAGCGTTAATTGAATATAACCAATAATTATATAAGGAATTATTTTTCCGATATAGAGTTCATATCCCTTTATTTTTGAAACTTTATATATTTCAATGCTGTTATTTTCAAACTCCTTTGTTAATGTTATACTTGTTAAAATTGCAGAGATTACCATAAATATTATTGCAATAATTCCGGGAACAATAAAATAAGTGCTTTTCATTTCAGGATTGAATAGAATATTAATTTGTAAATTCTTATTTCCCCCTATAATCTTCTGCCTTATGTATCCTTCAATATTTTCAGCCATCTGGTTATCTGAGGCATCAAGAATTAACTCTATTTCTGCATATTCTTTTTTTTCAAACTTTCTTGTAAAACCTTCTGGAAATATTAAAACTCCTTTATATTTTCTACTTTTTAAATCTTCATAAAATTCATAAGTTCTTTCAACCTTTGAAAATATTTCTTCTTTTTTAATTTCCTCTATTATTTTTTTTGTCAAATATTTATCATCATAATCAATTATTCCAATATTTATATTCCTTAAATCAGTTCTTATTGCATATCCAAATATTATTAATAAAAGAATGGGTAATATAAAAGATATGTAAAGGGTTCTTTCATCCCTTATTATATGAAGAAATTCCTTTTTAATTATTCCCTTAATTTTCATTTTATCATCTCCATAAAAACCTCTTCCATATCAGGCAATTTTTCAAGTTTTTTTTCTCTTTTTACAACCTCTTTAAGATTTTCAGGTGTATCAAGTGCCTTTTTTTCACCATTGTGTATTAATAGAATTCTTTCAAAATATTCTGCCTCCTCCATATAATGAGTTGTTATGAGTATTGTTTTACCTTTTTCTTTTAATTCTTTAATAAGTTCATTAAAAAATTTAAATCTTGATAAAGGGTCCATACCTGATGTTGGTTCATCTAAAAAAAGGATTTCAGGATTATGGATTAATGCACATAAAAGGGATGCTTTCCTTTCAATTCCTGTTGGTAAATTCTTAATTATTTCCTTTTCCCATAATTTTAATCCAAACTTTTCTAAAAGTATTTTATAATTCTCCAAAAATTTCTCTTTCTTAACCCCATAAATTCCAGCCCTGAATTCAGCATTTTCAAAAATATTCAAATCCTTATAAAGGGATACTTCCTGTGAAACATATCCTATTCTTTTTCTGTATTCTTCTATATTTTTCAGAATATTTTCTCCTTCAAAGAATATCTCCCCTTTATCAGGTCTTAATATTCCAAGTAAAATTTTTATTGTTGTTGTCTTACCTGCTCCATTAGGTCCTAAAAATCCAAATATTTCCCCTCTTTTTATTTCAAAACTTAAATCCTTAACAGCCTCTATTTTACCAAAACTTTTTGAGATACTTTTAACTTCTATCATTTATTTTTAAAAATGCCTTTTCAAGGGAATCCACTTTATATTCCTTCATTATATTTAAAGGACTTTCAAAAAATTTTATTTTTCCATCTTCAAGAAAAATTATTCTTTCAGCCCTTTCTCCTTCATTTAAATAGGGTGTTGAAAAAATTATTGTTTTATCCCCTTTTAAATTTTCAATGAATTCCCATATTTCTTTTCTTGATAATGGGTCAATCCCTGTTGTTATTTCATCAATAAGAATTATATCGGGTTCTGGAAGAATTCCTGCTATTAAAAGAAGTTTCCTTTTCATTCCACCTGATAAATTCCCTGCAAGGACATCATCAAATCCTTTAAGTTCTGTTATCTCAAGCAATTTCTCCTTTCTTTTTAAGAACTCGTTTTTTTCAATATTATAAATTTCCCTTATGAATTCAAGATTTTCTTTTAATTTTAAATCAGGATAAAGGTTAAAATTAGATGAAACAAAGGAAATTTTGCCTTTTATTTCTATTTCTCCTTCATCGGGTTTTATAATACCTGCAATTATCCTTAAAAGTGTTGTTTTTCCACTTCCATCAGGTCCTAAAACCCCAAATATTTCACCCTTTTTTACATAAAAGGATATTTTATCAAGAACCTTTTTCTTTTTAAAATATTTCCCAATATTTTTTAAAACTATTATCTTTTCCATTCCACATAACCTGTCATCCCCGGCTTTAAAATTTTCTCTTTGTTATAAACATATGCTTTAATTTTAAAGACCATTCTCTCTTTTTCTTCTTCTGTAACTATATTTTTAGGAGTAAATTCTCCTTTATCAGAAATAAATATTATTTTTCCCTCATAAAATTCTTTTAAAGGTGTTGGTTTTATAAATACAATATCACCTTCTTTAAAATAGGGTAAATATTTTTGGGTTACAAAGAATATGAATTCAAGCGTATCAATTTGAATTATTTTAACAACTGGGAATCCGGGATTTAAAAGTTCCCCTTTTTCATAATATATCTCATTTATTTTTCCATTACATGGACTTTTTATAATCCCTTCTTCTTTCAAAATTTCAATATTTTTAATCTCCTCTTCAAAACTTGATATCTCACTTAAAATTGAATTTCTTTCATATTCCATCATTTTAATTTCATTTTCAATTTTTTCAATTTCCCTTTTCCTTCCACCACCTTCCTTATATATTTCCTTTAAAGAATTGAGGTCTTTTTTAAGAGTTTCAATATTTAAATCTATGGATTTTAATTTTTCTTTTTTTGAAATAATCTTTTTATTTATTTCGTTTAATTTATTTTCAATTTCCCTTGTATCAAGAATAATTATCTCTTCTCCCTTTAAAACCTCTTCACCCTCTTTTTTATTTATTTCTATAATCCTTGAAGATAATTTTGAAGATAGGATAATTTCTTTTGCTTCAAAATAACCTGAAAATTTTATAGTTTTCTCTTTTTTTAAAGATAAGATTAAAATTATTATAAAAATTAAAAGAATTATAAAAACTATTATAAAAATCTTTTTCATAAAATATCCTCCTTTTTAAGTTTTCTTGTCATGAGTTCATATATTGCCTCTTTAACATCCTTCCCTTTATATAAAATTTCATATATCTTTTCAGCAATTGGCATCTCTATTTTATATTTCTTTGCAATTTCTATTAATGGTTTTACAGTATAATATCCTTCAACAGTTTCAAGTTCCTTTAATATTTCTTCAATTTTACATCCCTTTGCTATTAAAATTCCAAATCTTCTATTTCTTGATAAATCACCTGTTGCGGTTAATATTAAATCTCCAAGACCTGAAAGTCCTGCAAATGTTTCTTTTTTTGCGCCCATTTTCCTTCCAAACCTTACCATCTCAACCATACTCCTTATAATATAAGAAGCCCTTGCATTGTATCCAAGATTTATCCCATCAATTATTCCAGCACCAATTGCATAGACATTTTTTAATGCACCACCTATTTCAACTCCTTTTAAATCAAAAGAAATATAAATCCTGAAATATCTATTTGATATTTTATTCTGTAAAAAAATAAGTTCTTTTTCATATTTTTTATCTCCTGCTAAAACTGATGCAGTTGGGAGTTCCTTTGCTATTTCTTCTGCAAAATTTGGTCCTGATAGAACAAAAACACTTTTTATTTTGTTCTTAAAAGTTTCTTTTATTATCTCAGAAGGTCTTTTTAAAGTGTTTATTTCAATCCCTTTACTAACAGAAATTATAAAAGGTCTTTTTTTTGGATTTAAATTTTTTATTGTTTCCCTGATAAATTGAGTTGGAACCGCAACAATAATATAATCGCATTTCTCAATTTCTTTAAAATCCATTAAAGGGAAAACATTTTCCCTTAATTTTAAAAATGGTAAATATAAAGGGTTTCTTCTTTCCTTAATTATTCCTTCATAAACTTCCTTTTCCCTTACCCATAATAATACTTTCTCAAAGGATTCTGAAAAAATTTTTGAAAGGCATGTCCCCCATTTCCCGCCACCAATTATTCCAATTTTCATAATTTATATGTTATTCTTAAACAAAAAGATGAAGGTGTTAAAATTGCTTTTCTATCCCCAGGATTTCCATAATTTCCTTCATATAAATATCCCTCTTTACTTTTATAAATTCTTCTTATCCCCCCTCCTACTGTCTTACTGCCTAATAATCCTATTTGAAGCCTTTTGAATTCCTTTGTAATTCCTATACAGATTCTGAGATTTTCTCCTTTAAAATTCTTTGGATAATTTTCCTCCAGTTCAAAGTTACTTTTAATATAAATTTTTAAATTGGTGAATAAAATATTATAGCCCATTAAAAAACTTATATATTTAAAGTCTTTTATCCAATGAGGCGTTAAAAAGAAAATATAGTATATCCACTTCTCATCAATTTTGAATTCCTTTCCTTCCTTATTATAATAAAATTTGCCTTTTGCAATATCATAAAGAAAACTTGAACCAACAAAAAATTTAAAATCCTTTGTTTTATTTTGGTAAATTGTGATTGAAAATAATGGTGCTAAATTATAAATTCTAAATTTGTTAAACTTTCCGATCCATCCAAGCTCATTTGCTCTTTTTGTAAGGAAATCAAGATGGTCATTGAAATCTTTAATTTTCATAGTTAGCATATCAAATCCCATATAGAGATTTAAAGAAAATAAAATATAAAGAATCATGGTGGGAATTCTGTATCTTTAAAATAGAAAAGTAAAGTCCATCCATTGCTATTACGAGATATACCTAATAAATACTCATCAGAATTTGCCTCTGAAATTATTCCTGAAAGACTCTCATAATACTCTAATCCATACGAAAATTCTATGAATTTATTCTCTTCAAATTTATAAACTTTTACCCTTTTTTCTTTAAAAATAGCACATATTATACCTTTTTTAATTCCAGTAAATGAGCGGATATAATTGCCATCAAAAGGGAATATTATTTTTTCCCAGAAGTTAAAGTCTTTTGTTTTTAAAAAAGTTTTTCTCCAGGCAAGATAGAGATTTTCTTCTTCATCAATCGTAACATTACTAAGAGGGCTATCACAATAAAAAACACGATAAAAAGGGCTACCCTCATAAGGAGAAAAAAATACCTCATAATCTGTTATAATAAAAGTTTTACCTGATTTTGTGATGAAAAAATTTTTATAGGGGGGTGGAAAAATAAAAAGTGTATCGTACTCCTCAAAATTATATGATTTTAAAAGGGTATTTTCTGTTACAAAATAAAATGTTAAGGAATCAGAGGGAGAAAAAGAAAAATCATAAGGCTTAAATGGCAATTTTATTTTTCTTAATTCGTTTTCATCAGTATTTAATATATAAATAAAAGAATCTACTCCATTTTCATTAAACATTATTTTCTCAGGGTAATGAAAAGAACATGTGATTTTTAAAGCTTCATTTTCATTCAAAATATGAATTGAATTATTTTTAATTTGATAAATTCCATAATCAGTTGAGATATAAAATATTCCTTTTCTTAAATTTGATTTTTTTATAGAATTTGTTTCTCCCTCTATATTTCCAACTTTTTCCCATATTTCTTCAAATTCATTACCAAGAGGTAAATAATTTTTTATCTTATATTCACAAGAAAAAATCAAGATAAATGAAAGTAAAAGGACAATTTTTTTCATTTTTGAAAAATTATTTTAAAGCCCACAAATTCAAAAATTCAAAGAAATTTCATTATAATATTAATTTAAAAAGGAGGAAATATGGAAATAAGAAAAATTGCAGAAATGATAAATGGAAAAATTTTAGGTGAAGAAGATTTTGAAGTTGAAGAAATTAGAGAACCTGATAAAGGCGATGAAAAGTCCCTCGTTTTTATATTTGATGAAAAAGCAAAGGAAAAAATAAAAGGGAAAATCGGTTGTGTTATCACAACTCATAATCTTTTAGAAGGTATTGATTATAGAAGTGCAATTATAGTTAAAGATATAAAGATTGCCTTTGTAGAGGTTCTAAATATTTTTTCAAAGAAAAGGGAAATAAAGGGTGTTTCCCCTTTATCATCTATTTCAAGAAATGCAAAAATAGAAGAAAATGTTCATATTTCACCATTCTGTGTTATTGAAGATGGTGCAATTATTAAAAAAGGAACATATCTTTATCCATTTGTTTATGTTGGTGAAAATGCAAAGATTGGTGAGAATTGTATAATCCATTCAAATGTTTACATAGGTTATAATTGTGAGATTGGAAATAATTGCCAGATTTTTGCAGGATGCGTTATAGGTGCAGATGGATTTGGTTATATTGATACAGGTAATGGATTAATAAAAATTCCACAGATAGGCAAGGTTGTTATTGAAGATGATTGTGAAATAGGGGCGAATACAACAATTGACAGGGCAACAATAGGGGAGACAAGGATTAAAAGGGGAACAAAGATTGACAATCTGGTTCAGATTGCCCATAACTGTGAAATAGGTGAATTTACAGTGATTGCAGCACAAACAGGTATTGCAGGAAGTTGTAAGATTGGTAAAAAAGTTAAGATGGGTGGACAGGTAGGAATTGCAGATCACATAAATATAGGAGATGGAGCAATTCTTACTGCAAAAGCAGGTGTTGCAAAGGATGTTCCATCAGGGAAAATTTATTCAGGATATTTTGCAAGGGAACATAAAGAAGTTTTGAAAGCATTTACAATTTTGTATTCATTGCCGAAATACTGGGATAAAATAAA
>JBDRZD010000005.1:0-34802 GCA_039803745.1 Caldifarciminota bacterium | reverse complement strand
AAAATGGAGGAAAGGTTAAAAGAGATTGTGTTTTTTATTTCAGAAAAAATAGGTGAGAGGAATTTCTGGAAATATGAAAATTTAAAAAAATGTTCAGATTATATAAAGGATTTTCTTTCAAAAAATTATAAAGTTAATGTTTTGGATTATAAAATTGATGAAAAAGAATTTGAAAATATATATGTTATAAAAAAAGGGAAAGGAGAAAGTTTTATTGTTCTTGGTTCCCATTATGATACAGTGATTGGTTCAAAAGGTGCTGATGACAATGCATCAGGTGTTGCAATAAATCTTTTAATTTCAGAAATTCTAAAAGATGAAAATTTAAATTATGGTATAATATTTTCTTTTTTCCCAAATGAAGAGCCACCATTTTTTCAGACAGAAATTATGGGTTCTTATGTTTTTGCAAAATTTTTAAAAAAAGAGAAATATAAAATAGAAGGTATGATATGTTTTGAATCGGTTGGTTATTTTTCTTCTAAAAAAAATTCACAGAGTTATCCTCTTTTTTTAAACTTTAAATATCCTGATAAAGGTGATTTTATAGGGGTTGTTGGAAATTTAAAATCAAAAAATCTTGTTAAAAATATTGCTGAAGGTATAAAAAAATATTCAAAGATAAACTGTGAATACCTTTACGCATCACCATTTTTTGTTCCCGGAATTGACTTTTCAGATAACTGGAGTTTTTATAAGAATGGATTTAAGGCATGTATGATAACAGATACTGCTTTTTATAGAAATCCCTATTATCATACAAATCTTGATACTTATGAAAAACTTGATTATGGAAAAATGAAGGAAATTCTTATAGGGGTTTCAAATTTTTTAAAAAATATATGATAAACATTTTTGATCCATGGAAAGGTGGTCTTTGCACATGTAAAAAGAAATATACTTTAAATCCATATACAGGATGCATGCATCATTGCTTATACTGTTATATAACAGGTTATGTAAAGGATGGATTCAATTTAAGGGTTAAAAATATAAATTTTAAAAGTTTTGAGAATAAATTAAAAAAACTTGATAAAAATTTACCATTTTCAATATCAAACAGTTCTGATCCTTATCCAAAAATTGAAGAAAAATTAAAGATAACAAGAAGGATTCTTGAAATATTAAGGGAAAACGATTTTAAGGTTTCAATAATTACAAAATCTCCTATTTTTTTAAGGGATGTTGATATTTTAAAGGATATGAAAGCAACAATAAGTATTACAATTACAACACCCTTAAACGATATCGCAAAAAAACTTGAACCAGATGCACCCTTACCTTCTGAAAGAATTTATGCAATAAAAGAAGTTTCAAAATATAAAATCCCTTTATGTATAAGAATAGACCCTATAATCCCTGGAATAAACGATGATTATGATTTAATAGATGATTTTTTAAAAGAAATATCTCCTTATATAAATATGGTTTCTGTTTCAACATATAAAGCAAAACCCGATAATTTCAAGAGATTAAAAGAGGTTTTTAAAAATATAAAAATGGATTTTGATGAGAATAAAATAAGGGGTTATAGATATATTAAAAAAGAGAAAAGATTTGAAATGCTTTTTAAGATTAAAAATATTGTTAAAAAATATAATTTGAAATTTGGAATTTGCAGGGAAGGATTTTTTGAATTAAAAGATACAATTTCCTGTGACCCAATTTTTGAATACTTTTGATTTTGTTTGCACAGTTTATGTGCAAAAATATTTTTAAAAACAGGCATAAAAATTTCATAATATATTTAAAAGGAGGTTTTATGAAAAAATGTTTGATTCTTTTTATGTTAATGTGGGGATGTGGAATTTATTTTATGAACTCCAATACTCAAAGACTTAAAGAAGAAGCAAGAGAAAGTGATGCTGCAAACCCTTCAAAGGAAATTTTTGGCTGCGAAGCCCGTTTATTCAGTATGGAGAAAAATGTTTTATTAGCACTTTCAGGAAATCTTGGATATTCATGGTCAGGTGAATCAAAAATATGTGGTAATTATGAAGCAGGAGTTGAAACGCGTTTTACCCATGCACAGGGCTTTCTTGAACTCGGAGTTATTCCATTTCCGAGAAAGCCATTAATTTTTTATCCATATTTTGGAATTGGTGGAGGAATAATTTCAGCGGATATTCAGGGTATATCAAGAACAATCCATATTGATTATGGATATCCTGCCTTTGAAATCGGAAGTGAATTTTTAATTCCCTTTGAAAAAAAATTCTGGAAGAAGAATTTTTATACTTCTTTTTATTTAAGAGGTGGATATGTATTTTCCTTTTATGAACTTTTTAATGGACCTTATATTTCCTTTGGTTATTCCTTTAATGTTCCTCCTGAAGGAATAATTGCATCAATTATTGGTGGAATGATAGTTATAGGAGGAGGTGAAAGATGAAAAAAATTTTATTTTTGTTTATATTTTTATATGGATGCATAACAATGGGGATAAGGGGAAATGGTAATTATATATTTAATCCTTCTTTAAAAAAGGATATAGAAAATCATGGATATGAAGGTTTTAAAGAGATTTCACCTGGATTTTCCTTTGGTATGGGTTTTTTCCATCCCGATTATTTTTTAATAAGGGGTAAATTCTCACAAATTTTTTCAGAAAATTCAAAAACAAAATTTTATAGTGAGGAGGGATGGATTGAAGGTGGAGCAAAAGTATTCGGGAATAAAATTTTTTCCTTTTATCCATTAATTGGATTTGGTGTGGAAAATCAAATTGTGAAGATTTCAAAAAGGTTTGAAGGCTTAACCTATGGGATTTCTTTTGGATTTGAAAATCATTTAATTTTGACAAAAGAAAAACCGGGCTATCTTGCATTTGCATTTGGAGCAAATTATAAAAGAATTGCAGGAGCATTCCTTGATGCACCCTATGATTATTTAATCTCAAGAAATCATTCTTATTTTGAAATATTTTTTGGAGTTGAAATGGGTTTTATATATGAATATAAATGATATTTGCAGGTCTTGACCTTTCAGGATATAAACAAAAAAGTAAGACTGTTTTAAGTTTTATAGAAGACAAAGATATAAGTGTTTATAAAGGTTTGGAAGATGATGATATAATAAAACTTATAAGTATAAAAAAAGATGTTATTCTTGCAATAGATTCTCCTCTTTCCTTTCCTAAAAAAAATTATTTCAGATATTCAGATAAAAAATTGAGGAAATTTTTAGAGAGAAAAAACCTTTCATATTTGAAAAAATTTATTCTTCCTCCCTTTTTACCTGGAATGAAAATTTTAACAAAGAGGGGGATAAAAATTAAGAATTCATTAAAAGGAGTAAAGGTGATTGAAACACATCCAACAATTTCAATTTTTCTTATTCTTTATGAAAACAATTTAGAGTTAAAAGATTTTTTGAAATATAAAAGAAATTTTCAAACTTTTAAAGAACTCCAGAGGATTCTTGAAAAAATTTTAGGATATGAACTTAAATTTCAAACTCCTGATGAACTTGATAGTTTTATATGTGCCTATATATCTTATCTATTTTATAAAAAAGAAAAAATATATTATCTTTCGAAAGCAAAATTTCCCTTTGTAATTTATAATCCCTTTAAGTTATAATTTTATTATGAAAATTAAATTTTCTGGTAAAGTTTATGAAATAAATGAAAATTTTCCTGAAAATGTATATGAACTTTTAAAAAGGTTAGAACTTTCATCAGAGGAAGTTATTGTTATAAAAGACAAGAAGGTTCTTATTGAAAATGATAAATTAAATCCCGATGATGAAATAGAAATAATAAAGGTTATTTCTGGTGGATGAGTTTATAAATAAATTGGAAAATACGATTGATCTTATTTATAAGAATGAAGTTGACCCTTTTTATATTTCAATTTCTTTACTACTCGAAGAATTCTTTTTATTTTTGAAGGAAAAAAGGGTAAAGGATTTGGAAAAGTATATGGAATGTTTACTTTTAATAGCACTTTTAATACATTTAAAGATTTTGAGATTTTTAGGAGCAAAAGAAAGGGATGAAGAGGTTTCTGAAATTTTAATAAGTTTAACTGATGATGATGAAAAGATAAGTGTTATTGCAGATTTTCTTTTAAAAAGAAAAGAAATTTTTGAAAATCTCTTTAAAAGAGAAGTATTTTTGGAAGAAGAGATAAAAATTGAACCATACAATCTTTATAAGATATTTACAGAAATAATTTCTCAATTTAAAGAAGAAAAAATTATTTTTGATGATATACCAAAAATAGAGGAAAAAATGAAAGAAATAATTGAAAAATTAGAATTTAAAAAATCTTTGAGATTTAAAGAAATTTTTCAGAATTGCAAAAGAAAAATAGAGGTGATTGTTTATTTTCTTGCCCTTCTGGAGCTTTTAAAGAATAAAAAAATAAAACTTGTGCAAAAAGGGCTTTTCTCAGAAATTTATATTTATTTAACTTAATTCTTTAAATATTTTCTTTATATTTCTTCTAAAAATCTTTAAAAATTCTTTTTCCATCTTTTTTGTTTTTTCCAGAATTTTTTCCTTTTCTTCCCCTTCAAGATTTTTCAAATTTATGAGTACATTCATATATGCCCCATAAAAGGAAGAATATAGATTTAAGAAGGAGCAGCCAATATCCGATAAGGCAGATTTCATTCCATATTTTAAAACAAATTCAGAAATTTTTACTATTTCAACAGATTTTTCCATTATACTCAAAGGCACATCTATTGCTTCTATAAGTGCTTCTTTTTTATCCCTTTTTTCCTTTAAAGCCTTTAGATATTTTTCAAAGGCTTCCTTATCCTTCTCTATACCTAAAAGGGCGAATTCCTTTAATTCCCTTAATTTATCAGAAATTTCATAAAATTTTTCCTTCACCCTTTTATTCTTTATTCTATCAAAAGAAAGATTTAAAACCATTAAAGAGAGAGAAGAGGCTAATGAAGCACATAAAGCACTTACAGAACCACCACCAGGAGAAGGACTTTCCCTTGAAATTTCGTCAACAAAATCAATCAACTTTTTATTTAAAAGTTCTGCTTTGAATGTTTCTGGAAGCCCGATTACTTTTTTTTCAATTTCAAAAGAAGAAACATCTCTTAGACCGAGAGATTGAACTGCTGTTTCAAGAATATCTTTTAAAGGGATACCAAGACTTTTTCCCTGCTTTTTTAAATAATATTTACCTGCCTCCAAAATTGCCTCATAGGGAATGAGTCCAACTATTTCACTTCCTGTAACAGTTAATCCCCTTTCATCTGCAAGTTTTTTTGCTTCTTCATAAACATGATGCACATTTGTTATTTTATAATTTGTAAGATTAATACTTATCTGAACCCTATCATATTCAGGTATTTTCCATCCTATTGCCTTACATTCTTTAAATTTCCCAGGTTTTTTAACAGGTTTGCCTATCGGATTTTCTGGATCAATATTATGCATCTTTAAGAGTTCTTTTAAATCATATCCATGTTTCTCTTTACAATGTTTTACTGTTTCATCAATTGTTTTTCCTATAAAATCACAATTTCCGCAGGGGAAATAATCTTCTTTATACCTTACTATTTCACCTTTATAATAAAAAGGTTTTATATTTCCTTTTCTTACACTTCTTCCCTTTTCCCTTAATTCAAAGGCTATATCTGTTGCATACTTTGTTTCCCTTGTATTCAAATTTATATTATAAGCAATCAAAAAGTCTCTAACACCAATTATTGTTGCACCTGATTTAGGATTAAATTCACTTGGTCCATAATCAGGTTTCCATTCAGGACTTTTTAATTTTTCTTTTAAGCCTTCATATTCCCCTTCCCTTATATTTGCAAGATTTTCCCTTTCAGGTTTTGTTGCAGCCTTTCCATAAAGATAAACAGGAATCCTTAATTCTTCACCAACCCTTTTTGCAACTTCCTTTGCAATCTCTATACATTCTTCAAAAGAAACATTTTTTAAAGGGATAAAAGGGACAACATCAGCAGCACCTATTCTCGGATGCGCTCCTTTATGTTTTCTCATATCTATTAATTCTACTGCTTTTTTAATTCCCAAAAATGCTGCTTCCTTCACTCTTTCAGGAGTTCCTATAAATGTGATAACAGTTCTATTTGTTTCATATCCCATTGATATATCAAGAATTTCTATACCTTCAATAGAACTAATTTCATTAACTATTTCATCAATTATCCTTTTATTTCTTCCCTCAGAAAAATTTGGAACACATTCAACAAGTTTCATATTCAGTCCTCCTCATAAATTGCACAGAATCTTGGATTTTCCCATAATATAACCCTTTTTACATTAGGAAATCTTTCCTTTACTTTATAATATATCCATTTTGCAAAATTTTCTGTTGATGTTATAAATTCAAACTCCTCATTCAAATTTTTACCCTCTGGTAAGATTTCTTTAAGATAATTTTCTATTTCAAAAAAATCGATACCATAACCTTCTTTATTAAGCTCTTCACACTCTATCTCAACTTCACATACAAATCTATGGGAATGGTTCTTTTCTCTTTTCCCTTTATAAATCGGTAAAAAGTGAATTGCACTAAACTTTCTTTTTACCTTTAATATCCACATTATAAATATCCTTCTTTTTTTCTAAAAAATATCTCAATTAAGAAAATGAGTGTTATAAAGATATAGGATAACATGTTTTTTCTTAAATCAAATTCGTATTTCTTTTCAAAGTATTTTTTTTCTTTAAACTCAAAACCATTCTTTATTTCATTCCCTCCTGTTTTTCTTGCAATTGATAATAGACATTCTCTATCAATACCTTGAATTATTTCCCTTTCAAAAATTTCAAAATTTCCATAAATTTTCTTTTCAAAATTATTCCTTTTTATGTTTATCTCAAAATCATATTTTCCCTTTTTCATTCTTAAAGGCGGAGAAGCATATGCTCCTTTACCTTCATAAACCATAGGATAATTCTT
Source organism: Caldifarciminota bacterium (assembly GCA_039803745.1). Taxonomy (GTDB): domain Bacteria; phylum Hydrothermota; class Hydrothermia; order Hydrothermales; family Hydrothermaceae; genus JBDRZD01. The sequence continues at coordinate 27,897 of JBDRZD010000005.1, read as the reverse complement.
ATCATTTATTCTGATTCTCACATCCGAATCAAAGGAAGGTTTTAAAAGCGGAGTGAATAGAAAACATTTAATTAAGAACTCCTCATCCTCCTTTAAACTCCCTTTTATCTCAAAGTAAGAAATTTCTGGATTTTTTAATTCACCTGTTTTAAATATTTGATTTAAAATGGTATCCCTTAATTTTTCCTCATAGGGAAATAGAATCTCAAAAAAGTTCGCTATAAGAACATGGGTTTCTTTATCACTTTGAATAGCTGCTTCAAATTCTTTTGAGTCTGATTCAATTAAAAGAATTTTATTCCCATATATTTTTTTTGAAAAAATTTTTAAAGGCGCATGAATTTCAATCCCAAAATTTTCTCCTTTTAAAATGTTTTTACCTTTGATCTCTTGAGATTCAATCCCTTCATAAAAATAAAATATTCTTTTTGAATTTAAAATTTTTTTATAATCTTTCATTAGATTAGGGGAAAGAACTATTAAAAAATCGGTTTGGGGCGGGATTTCTCCCTTTTCTATTTTTTCATTTATTTTTACAATCCTGTCAGGGGAAACCCTCACAAAAATATTTATGTTTTCCGTAATTCTTTTTTTAATAAATTCTCTTAAAATTTTTAAAATTGGCATTGGCTTTTCACATATTATTACTACATCTACACCCTTTTTAAGAACATTTACTTCAAATTCCTTTTTAATCCTCTCCCCATTTTTTAAAATTGACATAGATATCTTTTTTCTGCCTTCATTTTTAAAAGAAATCTTAAAATTAAATTTATTCTCTCCTTCCTTTATATCTATTTCCTTATTAATATTTATTCCCTCACCATTTATTTCTATTTTTCCTTTTGAATTTTTCTTTGAATTTAAAAAAATTTCTATTAAGAATTCTTCTTTTTCAAAAACATAACTCGGGAATTGAACATTTATTTCCTCAGGAATCCCTATTTGAGGAAAAGTATAGACATTTACCGGTACCCCTATCTCTTCAATAAATTTTTTAAAACTTTCGCTAAAATTGCCATCAGAAATTAAAAGGATCTCATAAATATTTTCTGTTTTAATTTTTTGGAGTAATTCATCTTCATCTTTAAGAAAAAATATTTTATAATCTCCTTTTATATTCTTTAAAAATTTCTCCCCCTCTTCTATTTTATTCCCGTAATTCATACTCGGTCTTTTATCAAATATTACAAGGTTTTCTCTCTTTTGTTTTAAATTCAAATAAAATACAGGACTCAGGATTAAATTGAGAAATAGAAAAAGCCATAGAAATCTTAATAAAAAGAGTAGAGAATTAAAATTTTTGAAATAGATTAAAATTCCAAGAACCAGAGAAAGAATAGAGATTAAAAATATTTTCAAAATTTATAAGAAATATCTATTCTATGGATATCTCCAAAAACCCCAAAGGGTGTATAAGAGTAAAACAAATTTATTTTCTTTATTTCAATTCCCATCCCGCTTGAAAATCCTGAAAATAATTCTTTTATACCTTCACCTATTTTTGTATCCCTATTATAAGTTGTATATGATATGGATATTCTTAAATTTTTTCCCCATCTATATAAATAAGATATTTCCCCATTTATTCCTTCATTTATTATATAAAATAAGGAAAATCCTGTTTCAAAAGTGCTGAATTTTAAACCACTACTATATGTAAATTTTAAAGGAAATGTGCTTCTTTCTTTATTAAATGGTTTTATTTCAAATCCAATATACTTTAATGTGAAAGAGTTTCTCCATAAAGCATCCTTAAAAACTTTTCTTTCATAAAAATTATATCCGAAAGAAAGAGCAGTTCCTAAGGATGAATACTTATCAAGAATATTATAAAGTAATTCAAAACTCCCGCCAATCTTATATTTTTGAGTTATGGGAAAACAAAAACTTATAGAGAGATTTTCTCCATTATATTCTCCTATTTCATTTCCAAATGTATCTGTTTTTGTGAATTTTCCGAGATGCAAAAAACGAATCAAAATCCAGAAAGTAGGAGATTTACCAATTGGAAATGTTAAATATCCTTGATGCATATCAACTATATAATTTCCATAACCTGCTTCAATCATTCTTTCAACTTCAAAAATTCCTGATGGGTTTACAAAAAGTGCAGAAGGGTATTTTTCAAAAAGTCCTAAAAGATTTAAAAGTGCACTTTCCTTTGAAGAAGCAGGTATCTTTAAATAATCGTAGGTTCCTGAAAAAAGATAAAAAGGTATTATTATTAAAATTATCTTTTTCATTTTTAAATTATAATAAAAAATTAATGTAAAATTCAATAAAATATTTGAAAATTTCTATAAGGATATATTAAAATTAAAAACAAAAAAAAGGAATAAAAAATGAGAACAATTGGAGAACATTATATAGTAGAAGCATCTGGCTGTAATTCAGAAATAATAGGGGATATTGAAAGAGTTCAACATATTCTTGTCAAGGCCGCAGAAAAGGCAAATGTTCAGGTCTGGGCTGTTTCATTTCACAGGTTTCCACCAAATGGAGTATCCGGTGTGATAGTGATTTCAGAATCCCATCTTTCAATACATACATGGCCAGAATATGGATATGCAGCTTTAGATATATATACATGTGGGGAGCATGCAAATCCTGAGGAAGCAGTTAATTATATTCTTGAGGAATTTAAAGCAACTTCTGTTCATATATCTGAGATTACAAGAGGAATAGATGAAGGAGACCAGGTTTATTATCATTCTATAATCACATGGGAAGAAGAGTTTGATCTTTCCCAAGAAAAACTTAGAATGGAAAGCATATTGAAAGAAATAAAATGGACTAAGGAAAAAGAACCTGATAAACTTTTCGAAAAAACAGTTTGTCTTCTTTATGACAATTTCAAACATTATGATTGGGTTGGCATATATTTTATCAAAGAGAACAAACTTGTTCTGGGTCCATGGAAAGGGGAGAAGGAGACAGAACATAAAATTATACCAATTGGTAAGGGAATATGTGGAGCAGCAGCAAAGGAGAAAAATACAATAATAGTTAATGATGTGAAGAAAGATCCAAGGTATATTTCATGTTTTGAAGAAACAAAGTCTGAAATAGTTGTACCCATAATAAAAAATGGAGAAGTAAAAGGAGAGATTGATATTGACTCAGAGACACCATCTGCTTTTACCACAAGAGACAAAAATTTCCTTGAAAAAATTGCAGATATTTTAAAAGATGTTTTATAGGAGGTAAGATGAAAACTAATTTTAAATTTTCTTTTCTTTTATCTTTACTCCTTTTATTCTGTTATAGTAAAACTTCCAGATTAAAAAAAACTCCTGATTTTGTTTTAGAAGAAATAAATGGTGAAAAATTTCATCTTTACGAGCATATAAAGAATAAGGTTGTGATTATAGATTTCTGGGATACATGGTGTCCACCTTGCAGAGCCGAAATTCCCCATTTCATAGAAATTTATTCTGATTATGAAGATAAGGGAGTTTTAATAATAGGAATTGCCTTTGCAAGGGAAGGAATTGAAAGGGTCAAATCATTTTGTGAGGAAAATGGAATAAACTATCCTGTACTTGTTGCAAATAGAGAGGTTGTTGAATCCTATGGTGGTATAAGTGCAATACCAACTACTTTTATAATAAATAAAAAGGGTGAAATTGTTGAAAAAATCATAGGATATAGAGATAAAGAGTTTTTTGAAGAAAAAATTAAAGAGCTATTAAAATGAACGAAATAAAAATTTTATCCGGTCTTACTTCCTGGAAATTAAAAGAGGATATATGTGTAAAACTTGGCGTAGAGCCTTGCGCTCTTGAAGTGTCAAGATTTAAAGATGGTGAAATAAGAATACAGATAAAGGAAAATATAAGGGGATGCGATATATTTATAGTACAGAGTACACATCCACCAGCAGAAAATCTTCTTGAACTTTTACTTTTGATAGATGCTGCTAAAAGAGCCTCTGCAAAGAGAATAACAGCAATTATTCCTTATTTCGGTTATGCAAGGCAGGATAGAAAGGATAGGCCAAGGGTTCCAATTTCTGCAAAACTTATAGCAAACCTGATTCAAACAGCAGGGGTTGATAGAGTTGTAACGATTGACCTTCATTCTGATCAGATCCAGGGATTCTTTGATATTCCTTTAGATAATATTTATGCCTTTCCCGTGTTTAAGGAATATCTTGGGCCTTTGGATGCAAGATTTTTTTCTATTGTTTCTCCTGATGTTGGTGGAACAAATAGGGCAACAGCATTTGCAAAGAGACTTGGTGATTTACCTCTTGCAGTTGTTGACAAGAGAAGACCTGCTCCAAATATGTCAGAAGTTATGCATGTGATAGGTAATGTTGAGGATAAGAATATTATAATTGTTGATGATATAATAGATACTGGTGGAACAATTTATTTTGCTTCTCAAAAACTTAAAGAACTTGGTGCGAAAGCAATATGGGTATGTGCAACTCATGCAATTTTATCGGGTGATGCTGTTTCTTTGCTTGAAAATAGCCCAATTGATAGAATAATAGTTACAGACACAATACCAATTCCTGAACATAAAAAGATGAGAAAATTAGAAATTTTAACTGTTTCAGGTTTAATTGCTGAAGCAATCAAAAGAATTCACGAGGAAAGAAGTATTAGTGCTTTATTCATTTAAAGGGGAGGAATATGAAAATATATAAATTAAAGGGTGAAATAAGAGAAAAAATTGGAACAAATGAAGCAAGGAGATTAAGAAGAAAAGGTTTTATAACAGGTGAAATGTATGGTGCCCACGAGAAGAATATTCATATAAAAATAAATGCAAAAGATTTTCAGAAGTTTTTAAAAGAAGTAAAAAAGGAAACGGTTCTGATTGATCTTGAAATAAATGGCCAGAATTATAAATGTATCCTTAAGGAACTTCAGAGAGATTTTATAATGGGTTTTCCAATCCATGCTGATTTTCAGATTTTACACGAAAAGGAAATGATAACTGTTTCAATTCCTGTTGTTCTTATCGGCATTCCTGAAGGTTTAAAACTGGGTGGCACCTTGGAGCATCTTAAAAGGGAGGTAAATATAAGAGCAATTCCGTCAAAAATCCCTGGGCATATTGAAGTTGATGTGAGTAAACTCCGAATAGGTGAATCTATTCATATAAAGGATTTAAAGCTTCCAGAAGGAGTCCATATTGTGGAAAACCCGGAAGAGACAGTATGTACTGTTCTTTCACCTAAAAAGGCTGCAGAAATACCTTCTGAAAAAGTAGTAATGGAAGAAGTTCCTTCTGAAGAAAAGAAAGAGGAGGAAGAAAAAGAGGAGGAATAATGCTTTATATAATTGGGCTTGGGAATCCTGGAAAAATTTATGAGTTTACAAGACATAATGTAGGCAAACTTTTTGTTCTTTATCTTGGTGAGAGCAATTTTTTACCGGGGGAAGGTGATTTTTTTTATAAAGAGACAGAGTATGGATTTCTTATAATACCAAATTTATATATGAATGAAAGTGGCAAAGTATTAAATGATTTAAAAAAAAATTTATGATAAAAAATGAAGAAATTTTAGTGGTTCATGATGATGCTGCTCTTCCTTTTGGTAAGCCAAAATTGAAAATAAAGGGAGGTGCAGGGGGTCATAAGGGGATTTCTTCAATTATTTATTATCTTCAAAGTGAAAATTTCCTGAGATTGAAAATAGGGATAGGAAGAGAAAAACCTTTGAAGAAATATGTTCTATCCCAGCTTAAAGAAGAGGAAAAAAATTTTTTATTTGAAACTCTTTTCCCTTTTTTAAAAAAAGGTGTTAAGGTGCTTTTTAATGAAGGAGTAAATAAAGCAATGAATTTTATAAACAGTTTTAGAGAGGATGAACATGAATGATGTGTTAATATTCGTATCACTTTTTATAAGTTTGCTTTCAATTGTTTATTCAATTCTTATTGCAAGGTATGTTATGCGACAGGATCCAGGAACAGAGGAAATGATGAAAATTTCAGATGCAGTTCATGAAGGTGCGATGGCGTTCCTGAAAAGAGAATTTATCACAATTTTTTTCTTTGTTATATTTGTTATAATACTTTTATTTTTATCCCTTTTAACAAAATCAATTAAATTTGCCCTTGCAACCTGTATCTCTTATGTAATCGGTGCTTCTTTCTCTCTTGGTTCAGCGTGGTTTGGAATGAAAATTTCTACACGAGCAAATACAAGAACCGCTCAGGCAGCAAAGAAAGGTTTTAATCAAGCACTTTCCCTTGCATTTTTTGGTGGTTCTGTGATGGGGATAATGATTGTTTCTCTTGGTGTTTTAGGGATCTCTCTTCTTTTCCTGATATTTTCAAATCTTTCGAAAGAAGGAACTCCTATATTAAAGGCAGTGGAGGCTGCTTCTATACTCGCTGGCTTTTCAATGGGTGCTTCAACTGTTGCTCTTTTTGCAAGGGTTGGAGGCGGAATTTATACAAAGGCTGCAGATGTTGGTGCGGATTTAGTTGGTAAAGTTGAAGCAGGGATTCCGGAAGACGATCCAAGAAATCCTGCAGTGATTGCGGACAATGTTGGGGATAACGTTGGTGATGTTGCAGGAATGGGTGCTGACCTCTATGAATCTTTTGTAGGTTCAATAATTTCTGGACTTATAATTGCAGGAAGTATGGGAAGCATGGAAGGAATGCTTCTTTCAATATTTACTCCTGCACTCGGAATTATTTCTTCAATTTTGGGTATATTTTTGATAAAAACAGCAAAGGGAGAACCCTCAAAAGCACTTCTTAATTCAGTTTTATTTTCTGCTTTATTTTTTGTAATTTTTTCCTTTTTAACTGTTTATTTTTTATACAAAGGAAACATAACGAATTTCTGGCCAATCTTTTCAGGTATCTTTGTGGGTGTGATAATAGGGATTTTCACTGAGTATTATACAATAAATAAAAAATTTTTAAAAGAGGTTGCAGAATCTTCAACAACTGGGGTTGCAACCAATATTCTTACAGGTATATCAATAGGTATGAGAAGTGCAGTTCTTCCTGTAATATTGATAGCATTTGCAATAATAATATCCTTTCTTTCTTCAGGATTTTTTGGAGTAGCTCTTGCAGGAATTGGTATGCTGGCTACTGCAGGAATAACAATTTCTGTTGATGCTTATGGACCCATTGCGGATAATGCAGGAGGAATTGCAGAGATGGCTCATCTTGGTGAAAATATAAGAAAAATAACGGATTCCCTTGATGCAGCAGGAAATACAACTGCTGCGATAGGTAAAGGTTTTGCAATAGGTTCGGCAGCGCTTACTGCTCTTGCCCTTTTCAGTGCTTATGCTCAGACTTTAAAGAGTCTTGGAATTAAAATTGATCTTAGTATCCTTGATCCGAAAGTTACAGCAGGTCTTTTCATAGGTGGTGTGATACCATTCTTCTTTTCCTCTTCAACAATAAGGGCTGTTGGAAGAACTGCGAAACTTGTTGTTGAAGAAGTTAGAAGGCAGTTTAAAGAAATAAAAGGATTAATGGAGGGGAAGGCAAAACCCGAATATGCAAGATGCGTAGATATTACAACAAAGGGAGCATTAAAAAATCTCCTTATACCAGGGCTTGTTGTATTTATAACTCCTTTAATAGTGGGAATAATTCTCGGACCAAACGCGCTTGGTGGTCTTATTGCAGGTTCCCTTATTACAGGGGTTCCAATGGCGCTTTTTATGGCAAATTCAGGAGCATTATGGGATAATTCAAAAAAATGGATTGAAGCAGGAAATTTAGGAGGAAAAGGTTCAAAGGAGCATAAGGCTTCGGTTGAAGGTGATACAGTGGGAGACCCATTTAAGGATACTGCTGGACCTTCTCTAAATATACTTTTAAAACTTATGGCAATAGTATCTCTTGTTTTTACACCAATTATAATTTATTTGAACAAGTTTATAAAATTTTAAGATGAATAAAGAGAAAGCAACCCAGCTCTTAAAAAAATATATAAAGAATGATAGATTATTAAAACATTCTTTTGCTGTTTCATCGTGCATGAAAGGACTTGCGGAAAGATTGAATGAAGATATAGAGAAATGGGAAATCACAGGTATTTTACACGACCTTGATTATGAATTTACAAAAGAAAAACCTGAAGAACATGGAATTATAACAATTCAAATACTTAAAGAAAACGGTTTTAATGATGAAGAAGTTTTTAATGCCATTCTTGCTCACTCTTCTAAAAAAGATTGTGAAAAGAAAATTGAGTGGGCTTTGTATTCAGTAGACCCTGCTTCAGGATTCATAGTTGCCTGTGCCTTAATGCATCCTTCAAAAAAGATTAAAAACATTGATTTAGATTTTATGAAGAGAAGATTTAAAGAAAAAAGATTTGCTCAGGGAGCTGATAGGGAGCAGATTAAAAAGTGTGAAAATCTTGGTATTTCCCTTGATGAATTTTTAAAAATATGTTTAGAAAGTATGCAAAAAATAGATGAATTACTTTCATTATGAAACTTAAAAGAAAAGATTTAATATCTTTGAGGGATTTAGATAGAGAGGAGATTGAAATGATTTTTGATGTTGCTACATCCTTTAAGGAAGTTTTAAGAAGACCTATACCAAAGGTTCCTTCTTTAAGAGGAAAAACAGTTTGTAACCTTTTCTTTGAACCTTCAACAAGAACAAGGTCTTCCTTTGAACTGGCTGAAAAAAGGCTTTCAGCAGATTCATTAAATTTTTCAGCCAGCACATCTTCAATTACAAAAGGTGAAACAACCCTTGATACTTTAAAAAATATTGCTGCAATGAGAGTAGATGCCTTTGTAATAAGACATTCTTTCTCAGGTGCCCCACATTTTCTTGCAAAGCATACCTCTGCTTCTGTAATAAATGCAGGTGATGGAATAAATGAACACCCAACACAGGCACTTTTAGATATTTATACAATTAAAGAAAAAAAGGGAAAACTTGAAGGTCTAAAAGTTTTAATAGTAGGAGACATACTTCATTCAAGGGTTGCAAGGTCAAATATTTACGGGATGCTAAAGATGGGAATGGATGTTACACTCTGTGGCCCTCCAACACTTTTACCAAAGGAGTTTGAAGTAACAGGGTGTAAAATTTCTTATAAACTTGACGAAGTTTTAAAAGATGTAGATGTGATAATGGCTTTGAGGGTTCAAAAGGAAAGGGGTGGTAAATCCTTAATACCTTCTTTTCGTGAATATAGAAAAATTTATGGAATAACCTATGAAAGACTTAAATATATAAGAGAAGATGCACTAATAATGCATCCAGGACCTGTAAACTGGGGAGTTGAACTTGATTATGAAGTTCTTGATTCAAATAGAAATATTATATTAGAGCAGGTTGAAAATGGTGTTGCCATAAGGATGGCTGTATTATACCTTCTTTTAGGACCTGGAAAGGAAGAGATAGAAGGTTAAGCTAAAGGAGGCAAGGACAAAACAGGCACTTCACTTTCTCTTATGATTCTTTCAGCAATAGAGCCAAATAATGCTTTTTCAATTCCTCCTCTTCCATGGGTTGTCATTATTATCATATCCGCTTTTATATCTTTGCAAGCTTTTAATATTCCGCTTGCAGCATCAGGTGATTTTTCAATAATTATCTCACCTGATATTTTCTTTTCCTGTCCTATTTTCTTTTTTATTTCCTCTTCCATTTTTTCTGCTGCTTCCCATTTTGCCATGCTTTCCAGTATAACCAGTACATGTAAAAAATAGATTTTTGAATCAAAAATTTCTTTCATAATATTTGCATAAGATACTGCTTGAAAAGATATTGGTGAAAGATCAACTGGCACAAGTATTACTTCGGGTTTTTTTTCAATTTTTACTCTTGTTGTAAGAACAGGAAATTTCTTACTTTCTATTACCCTCCATGTTGTTGAGCCTATAAAATATCTTTCTATTCCATATGTTGTCTGGGTTCCCATTATAATCAGATCCGGTTTTATCTCTTCTGCAAATTCTATTATCTGTGCACTTGCCTTTCCATACCTTATTTTCCCTTCAACTTCAATTTTTTCTTTTTTGAGTTCTTCAATTTTATTATTCATTTCTTTTTCCCTTTTCTCCCCTTCTTCCTTCAAAAATTTCTCAACCTTTTCTTCATAACCCAAAATTTTTACAAGTGGTGTTTCTATTTTTTCAACAACATTTAAAAGATATAATTTTGCTTTTAAACTTTTTGCTAAAAATAAAGAGGAGGAAATTAAGATTTCTGACTCTCTTTCAATTTCAATAGGACACAATATTTTTTTTATCTTCATGATTTTTCTCCTTTTAATATAATTTTTGAACTGAATAAATAAATTAAAAATAAGATTAAAAAAATCATTGCAAGAATTTTTGTATTATGGGAAAAATAGGCAATAACTGCACAAAAAATTGGAACAATTGATAGAAGTGCAATTCTTTTTGATAAAAATATTAAAGAAAAAAATATAAAAAACATCCATATTATAATAAAAATTGCTGTTTCTTTCATTTTATTCTCCTTTTTTTATTTCTATATTGTAAATTATTTTTGTCTTTGGTTTCAAATTGTTTGAAACTGAACAATACTTTTCAAGAGAAAGATTTATTGCTTTTTCTACTTTTTCTTTTTCAATATTTTCACCCTTTAAAATATAATTCAATTTAATTTCTTCAAAATATTTTGGGTGTTCTTCTTTTCTTTTTCCCTCCACTTCAATTTCAATTTCTTTATAATTTACCTTCATTTTCTCTAAAATTGAAATAACATCCATTAAAGTGCATGCACCACAGGCCATAAGAAGGTATTCCATTGGAGAAGGAGCGCTTTCAAATCCCCCAACCTCTCTTTTTGTATCTATTACTATACTATGCCCTGAAGCGCTCTCTCCCACGAGTTTCAGTCCTTCAAATTTTTTAACTCTTACTTTCATCAGTTCCGAATAATTCCAGATTAAATAATTTTTCCATTGTTTCTCTTATCTCAGACTTTTTAACTTCTTCTTTTTTAAGAGCAATATTTAATTTCATTTCACTTCCATATACTTCTTTAATCTTTTCTTCCACAATTTCTCTTTTTGTTTCAATCATTTCGTAAATTGCCGAGTTCATTTCTATTAAAATTTCCTTTTCCTTTATTTTTGGTTTAATATTTTTAATGGCTAAAAAGATTGCACTATTTATTTCTTTAATTTTTTCAAGAAATATTTCCCATTTATCCTTTTCTTCTATTTTAACCTCTTTAACTTCTTTAGGTATAATTATTTCCTTTGTTTCCCTTATAGAAACTGCTTCAAGCATTTTTTCCACATCCAGGCTTCTCGGCAAATAACACATTTTTGATATTAGAAATTCAATATAAATTCCTGGATTAGAAACCCATCTTAAATATCCTTCGGCATCAAGTAGTAATTTTATCATTCTTATAATGTCAATCTCCTTTAAATTTGAAGGCAATTCTCTACCCTCTAACACATGCTCTTTAAGAATTTCATTTAAGTATTCCTGAAAGCCCCTTATAAAATTTATTTCGCTAATACCTCTTTCAAATATTTTTTTAATGTGTGAAAGACAGGAGGAAAAATTCCCTTTTATTATTTCACTCCATATCTCTTTATATATTTCTTCAGGAGCAAATCCTATTATTTCATTTATATCCTTTAAGCTTATTTTTTCAGGATTATACATATATGCTTTTTCTAAAAGGGTTAAGGCATCTCTTAAACTCCCTTCTGAGTTTTCTGCAATTCTTTCTAATGCTTTTTCTTCAATATTTATTTTTTCCTTTTCAGCAATTTCTTTTAATCTTTTTAAAATTTCCTCTTTTTTTATTGGAAAGAGGTCAAAAGCGAGCGTCCTTGAGATTATTGTATCAGGAACCCTTTGTTTTTCGGTTGTTGCAAATATAAACACAACATTTGGTGGAGGCTCTTCAAGGGTTTTTAAAAGAGCATTGAAGGCTTCCTGTGTAAGCATATGAACTTCATCAATTATTATTATCTTATATCTTGATTTAACAGGAACAAGTTTTACATTTTCTCTTAAAATTCTTATTTCATCTATTCCCCTATTTGAAGCACCATCTATTTCAAGGACATCCATATTCTTTCCCTCAGAAATTGATATACAATTTTCACATACATTACAGGGCTCGTAAGACACACCTTTTTCACAATTTAAAGACTTTGCAACTATCCTTGCAAGTGTTGTTTTTCCTATTCCCCTTTGCCCTGAGAATAAAATTGCAGTTATATCTTTACCTATTTTACCTATACTTATTGCATTCCTTAAAACCCTTGTTGTAATCTCCTGTCCCACAACTTCTGAAAAAGTTTTTGGTCTATATTTTCTTGCAAGGTTCATTTTAAGAAATTTTTTATTTTTTTAAATATTTCTTCAGTTTTTTTATTTTCTTTGAACTCTCCTATAACCCTTATTATTGGTTCGGTATTTGATTTTCTTATGTGCAAAAAACCGTCATCAAAATTCAAAAGCAAGCCATCTTCCATATTTATTTCTTTTGGTTTTAAAATTTTAATAAATTTATCAAAATTTATCCTTTTATAGGGTATTTTTATTTTTTTCATAAAAAATTCTGGAACCAATTTTTCAAAATCTCTTGAATCCTCAACTTCACATAGTAAAGAGAGAATAGCCGCAACCCCTATCAAAGAATCCCTTGTAAAATTTATGTTTCTGTATATTACTCCTCCATTTCCTTCCCCCCCCAAAATTGCCTTTTCCTTTTCCATTTTTTCAACAACAAAGGCTTCCCCAACCTTTGTTCTTTTCACAGATGCTCCAAATTTTTTAGCAACTTCATCAACCATTCTTGATGTTGAATAGTTTGTTATAACAGGTTTCTTTTCCTTTATTTTTGAGAGCATATAATATATAAAAAGTGGGAGAGTATGCTCTTCTGATAAAATTTTTCCACCTTTTAAAATAATAACAAGTCTATCCCCGTCAGCATCGGTTGCAAATCCAATATCAAGATTTCTTTCCAGAACAAGATTTCTTAAAGAATCAAGGTTGTTTGCAGTTGGCTCTGGTTCTCTTTCAAAATATCCCGGTTTATCACAATTTATTTTAAAAACTTTACAGTTGAGTTTTTCACAGAGTAATGGAATTGCTAAAGATGCAGCACCATTTGCTCCATCTATACCAACATTAAATCTTTTTTCTTTTATCTTTTTTATATTAAATATTTTTTCATTAAGTATTGCATTTATATGTTTCTCAATATAATACTCCTTTTCAACCTTTTTTATTTCTTCACTCTTTTTATATTTTGGTTTTTTCTTTAAAAGATTTTTTAAGATTTTTATTTCTTTTTCCTTTAAAAATGTTCCATTTTCCCCTATAAACTTTAAAGCATTCCATTCAGGTGGATTATGACTTCCTGTTACTGCTATCCCACCTTTTGCTTTCTTTTCTCTAACTGCAAAAAGAATTGTTGGCGTCGGTACAACTCCTATATCAACTGGAGTGATACCCACCCCTAAAAGTCCTGAAATTGCTGCAGACTTTATCATTTCACTTGATTTTCTTGTATCCTCTCCTATTATTATTTCACCTTTTCCTGAAAAATTTCCAAAATGAGCACTAATCCTTGCAACAAGTTCAGGAGTTAAACTCTCCCCGATTATTCCCCTTAGTCCTGAAATTGTGAAGAATAAATTACCCACTTTTTAATTTAAGCCGGGGACAGGATTTGAACCTGCAACCTGCCGCTTACGAAGCGGCTGCTCTAACCCTTGAGCTACCCCGGCAAAATCCTTTAAAGCCTTAGAATCGCACCACAAACCCTTGTTTTTCAATCTACCACCTTGTTTGCTAAGCTACCCTGGCTTATAATAAAAAATGCCGGGGCCCGGAATCGAACCGGGGACACCTGGATTTTCAGTCCAGTGCTCTACCGACTGAGCTACCCCGGCATTTCAAGTATTTATATAATAAAGATAAAGAGAATAAAATTTCAATCAAATTTTAATCCTTTTTCAATATCCTCAATATATCTTTCCAATTTTTTAATTGGCTCCCTTGCATGAGTTAATGGTCTTCCAACAACTATATATGTTGCTCCTTCTTTTATTGCAAATGATGGTGTTGCTACCCTTTCCTGGTCAAAACTCTCATCTTCAGGAAGCCTTATACCAGGTGTTATTATTATAAAATCTTTTCCACATATTTCTCTTATTTTTCTTGCTTCAAGAGGAGAGGAGACAATCCCATCAAGTCCTGCACTTTTTGCCATATTCGCAAGTATTTCTGCACCTTTTGAAATTGAAAAACCTACAAGATCCTCAACCGCTGCTTCCTGCATACTTGTTAATATCGTAACTCCTATAATAAGTGGTCTTTTTCCATATCTTTTTTCAAAATCCCATGCAGTTTTAACACTCTGCTCAAGCATTTCAAAACCACCAAGTGTATGAACTGTAAGCATATCAATTTCAAGAAGGGAGGCTGCTTCAATAGATTGAGCCACAACAGAAGGTATGTCATGGAATTTTAAATCAAGGAAAATCCTCAAATTTTCTTTTTTTAATTCTTCGATGAATCTATTCCCTCCTGAAATATAAAGGGGAATTCCTATTTTAAACCATTTAATCCTTTCTTTAAATATATCTATCCATTGTCTTGCTCTATCAGGAGAATTTGTATTCAATGCAAGAATTATCCTTTCTTCTGGTTTCATTTTTTGTTTAAATATCCTATAATTTCTTCTAATTTCATATTTTTTCTTTTTAAAAATTCTTTAATTCCATCTATTATTTTAAAGGAAATCCATGGATCAATGAAATTCTGCGTTCCAATTTGTATACATGTTGCACCTGCAAGTAAAAACTCAATTGCACTTTTTGCATCACTTATTCCGCCAACCCCAGCAATTGGTATATCAACCTCCTGATAAACTCTATAAACAATATAAAGGGCAATCGGTCTTATTGCAGGACCTGAAAGACCGCCAAATCCTCTTTTTAATTTAAAACATAAGTTTTCAACATCAATACTTGTTCCAATAATCGTATTTATAAGTGTTAAAGCATCTGCTCCACCTTTTTCAGCAGATTTTGATATTTTCAATATATCAACAAAATTAGGTGAAAGT
The DNA here is from genome assembly GCA_039803745.1 of Caldifarciminota bacterium. Taxonomy (GTDB): domain Bacteria; phylum Hydrothermota; class Hydrothermia; order Hydrothermales; family Hydrothermaceae; genus JBDRZD01. The sequence continues at coordinate 12,856 of JBDRZD010000005.1, read as the reverse complement.
TTGACAAATATTACCCCATTGAAATTTTCTCTTACTTTCTCAACTATTTTTCTTACAATCTTTTCATCTCTTCCAAATTCCATTCCTCCTTTTTCTACATTTGGACAGGAAAGGTTTAGTTCAATACACCTTATTCCTTCCTTTTCAAGAATTTTTGAAATCTCAACATATTCTTCAATTTTTTCTCCAAATACATTTACTATTATTTCTGTTCCTATATTTTTTAAACTCGGGAGCTTTTCTTTAACAAATCTTTCAATTCCAATATTTTCAAGCCCTATTGAATTTAAAAGACCGCAAGGAGTTTCAGCGAGTCTTGGTGGTGGGTTTCCCTTCCTTTCTTTCAAACTTATTCCTTTTGTAACAATTGCTCCAAGTTTTTCAAGGGGTAAAATATCTTTAAGTTCATCTCCATAACCAAATGTTCCTGATGCAGTAAAAACTGGGTTTTTAAATTCAATATTCTTTATTCTTATTTTCATATCTCTACATCTTTTAATAAAAATAATGGTCCTTCCTTACATACTCTTATATATCTATCCTCATCCCTTTTTTTCACAGCACATCCCATACATATTTCAAAACCACAACCCATTATCCCTTCAAGGGAGACAAATGTTCTATCAATAGGAAGTATTTTTTCAAAAGTTTTGAGCATTTCATAAGGACCACACAAAAAATATTTTGTTTTTTCTGAGTCAATATCTTCAATTTCCTCTTTGAATAGTTCGCTTAAAATTCCTTTAAAACCAAAAGATCCGTCTTCTGTGGAAATAAAAATTTTATCACTTATTTCTTCAATCCTCTTTAAAATATATGGATTTGGAGAATGTTTAAATCCTATAAAGAATATTTTTTTATTTTCTATTTTTTCTGCATAAAAACAAAGAGGAACAATCCCTGTTCCTCCTCCTAAAAGAACTATTATATCATCTTTTTGAGGAGAAGGGAAGGGTTTTCCAAGAGGACCTATTACAGATATTTTTCCTTTTTTTTCTTTTCTGAGTATTTTTGTCCCTATTCCAATTTCTTTTATCAAAAGTTCTATATAATTTTCTTTTGCACTCCATATGCTGAATGGTCTTCTTAAAAGGGGAAAATCTCCTTCCTGAATTTTTATATTTACGAACTGCCCTGGTTTTGCAAGTTTTGATATTTGTGGTGAAGAAAGTATTATTTCATAATAATCTTTATCCAGGTCTATGATATTGATTATTTCTGCTTTTTCTTCAACGAACATTTAATCTCCTTTCTATTTCTTCAATATAAAAACTTTTTGGATATCTTTTTTTAAACTCTTCAAAAGTAGCGTTAGCATCTTCTTTTTTTAGAATTTCTTTCTGCAAAAAGAATAAAAAATAATAAGCCTTTGGTGTATATATGGGGTCATTATACTCTATTGCCTTTTTTAAAAAATATTCGCTAAATAAAGGTTTTGAAAGTTTTATATAATAGTCTTCTGCAAGCAAAAAATAATCCCTTCCTTCTTTATTCTCTTTTTTTTCTAAATTTTTAAATTTTTCTAAAACTTCTATATATTCATTTGCTTTCTTACCATATTCTGTATAGGAAGAAATCCTTAATGTTTCTTTTAATATTTCCTCTTTCTTTTCCAAACTGTCTCTTTCATCATAAGTTTCTGCAATTTCAAATAAAACCCTTTGTTTCAAACTATCCTCTTTTATTTTATCTTTAAAATCGTTTAAAAGACTTCTTATAAATTCTCCTTTGCTTTTTTTTATTTCAACAATTTTAAAAAAAGCCTCTTTTGAAGAAGTTTTTTTATAAACATTTTCAAGTATTTCTATTCCTCTTTGGGTATCACCTTTTGAAACATATACATCTGATAAGATTAAATAATGGGAAATGGGCATTTCTTCTTCTTTATAAAATTCCCTTAAAAAGGAAATTGCTTTTTCCTCTTGATGCAGTTTTATATAACTTTTCAAAATCATTTGAGTAATTTTCTCTTTTAAATTATGTTTCTTAAATTTTCTTAAAAAATTTTCCCCTTCCCTTACCACACTTCCATAATCTTCATTCATAAAATCATAGAATATTTTGTAAAATATTTTTTCTTTTTCATCTATCCTTTTAAATGCTTCTGTATCCCTTGTTAATATATATACATATTCAAAATCTTCGTTTCTTCCTTTATTTATTAATTCTTTAGAAAGTTCAAGAAATGCAAGGGATGAGAATTTACTTTTTGAAGCATATCTTAAAATTTCTTCAAATTTTCTCATTGCCTTTTCATATTCTTCTATTCTTATATATGAAATTACTAAATAATAAAGGGCATCATCAAGAAAAGGTGAGGAAGGATAGTATTTTATCACATAGAGAAATTTCTGAATCGCCTTTTCGTATCCCTGTTTTATTCCCTGATTTAATGTATAATTATTTTTTATATAACTTTCTTCTGTTTCTTTAAATATTTTCTTTGCATTATAAAAAGTGTTAAAATAGGCTTTAAAGGCTATACAGGAATTTAAAAAGATAAATAAGATAAATATTTTATTTTTTGGAGCCACAATTTACTTTCCTGAATCTTGCAGGAGGTGTTGCATGGGCTACATGCATGGTTTGCCCTGGCTCACCCTTTCCACAGTTTAAAATACCAAAAAGTTCCGCCTTTTCTCCTATTCCATCGCAGGAATTCCAGAAATTGGGTGTTATTCCAAAATAAATCGGGTTTTTAAGCATTTCTTTTATTTTTCCTTTCTCTATTTTCCATGCAATTTCGCATCCAAATTGGAAGTTAAGCCTTTTTTCATCTATACTCCATGATTTATTAACATCCATCATTATTCCTTCCTCAATTCCTTCTATAAGTTCTTCAAGTTTTTTATCTCCTGGCTCTAAATTTACATTTGTCATCCTTACAATTGGAATTCTATTATAACTTGATGCTCTCGCAGCAGCAGTTGATTTCCTTCCAATAACCGGTGCAGTATCTCTTGATGAAAGATAATCATTCAAGATTCCTTCTTTTATTAAATAAACCTTTCTTGCAGGAACACCTTCATCATCATAACCATATGTTCCAAGTCCTCCAGGATAAGTATTGTCAGATGTAATGTTTACTATTTCTGAAGCATATTTGAAATTTCCAAGTTTATCTATTGTTGCAAAACTTGTTCCTGCATAAGAAGCCTCATATCCTAAAACCCTATCAAGTTCTAAAGGATGACCAATTGATTCATGGATTTGCAAAACCATTTGTCCTGGTAAAAGGATTAAATCAAATACACCTTCTGGACAGGGTTTTGCAGAAAGTAGTGCAATTGCCTCATCCCTTATTTTTTCTGCATTTTCAAGTAATTTCATATTCTCAATAAATTCCCATCCCTCTGTATGATAATTTCCTCCGTGGCTTGCAGGATAAGACCTTTGCTGAAGTTCTCCATCTTTAAAGGCATATGCAGTGTATCCTCCTCCTGATTCAATTATTTCCTGCTCTATATAATGTCCTTCTGTTGATGCAAAATATTTTTTTGTTTTGAAAAAATTCATTTGAAGCATCGTTAAAACTATTTCAGGTTTTTTTCTTAAAATTTCATCGATTTGAAAAAGAATAGAGAGTTTTTTTTCAATTGGAATTTCAAAGGGGTCCTTTTTATAAGGTGTTTTATAAATATCCTTTAAAACTTTTTCCTCTGATAAAATAACTTTTCCTTTAGAAAGTCTTGAAGATGCTTCAGCAATTCTTATTGCTAAAATTACAGTATTATAAACAGAATCCTTTGTTAAAATAGTAGAAGAGGCAAAGCCCATTCCTCCATTTTTGAATACCCTTATTCCAAAACCTTTGTCCATTTCCTCTACTAAACTTTCAATTGCTCCATTTCTTATAACTATCCCCTGTGACATTCTCTCAACAATTCTTATCTCACCATATTCAATATTTTTCCCTTCAAAAGTATTTAATGCAGTTTCAATAATTTCTTTCATTTTTAAATTTAAATGGAGGTGAGGGGATTTGAACCCCTGTCCCCTGCCGTGCGAGGGCAGTGCTCTCCCACTGAGCTACACCCCCGTAATTGGGGAATAAAATTATATGGATTTTATTTGTTTTATTTCAATATAATAAAGAACTATGAAAAAAACAAGTTTAAGCTGGTATAAAATATTAATTCCTGATATTATTGAAGCAATTCAGGAAAAAAATTTTGAGGAAATAAAAAATTTTCTTCAAGAACTTGCTCCTTCTGAAATAGTTAAGATAATAGATGATTTACCCTCTGCTGAAAAAGCACTTGTTTTTAGACTTTTAAGCAAAGAAAAAGCTGCTGATACTCTTATAGAGATGTCAAAGAGTGAAGTAGAGGAGATAGTAAAATACCTTACAAGTAAAGAGGTGAAAGAAATAATATCTTCTATGGATCCTGATGATAGAGTAAGAATATTTGATGAATTACCATCAGGTATTGTGGAAAAACTCATAAAAATTCTTGATAAAGATAAAAGAGATGAAATTATATTACTCCTTAATTATCCTTATGGTTCTGCTGGTCACAGAATGAATCCATTTTTTGCAAAGATAAGTGGAGATAAAAAAATTAAAGAAGCACTTGAAGAGATAAGGAAAGAAAAACTTGATGAAGAAATTATAAGAGAAATATATGTAACTGATGAAAAAAATAGGCTTATAGGTAAAGTAAAACTTCCAAAACTTGTGATTTCAGATCCTGAAAAAAGAGTTTACGAAATAATGGAAGAAAAACCTTTTGCCGTAAACGTTTTTACTGACCAGGAAGAAGCAGCACACATAATAAAGGATCATGACCTTATAAGTTTACCTGTTGTTGATTCTGAGAACAGAATATTGGGGGTTTTAACAGTTGATGATATTATAGATATAATTGAAGAAGAGGCAACAGAAGATATACACAAACTTGGTGCATTGAGGGCACCCTATCCAGAGGAAGAATATTTTAAATTAAGTTTGGGTGAGAAGGTGAAAAAGAGGGTTCCATGGCTTATCTCTCTTTTAATATTTGAGCTGATTACAGCAACAGTTATAAAGTCCTTTGATGCATTGATTGAATCAGCAGTTTTTCTCTCATATTTTATCCCGATGCTTATAGGAACAGGAGGAAATACTGGAACCCAATCAGTTACTCTTGCTGTAAGGGCGATGGCGCTTGGAGAGATTGAATTTAAGGATTTATTAAGAATAATTTTAAAAGAAATTTTAACAGGTATAGGGATGGGAATAGTTCTTGGAACTGTGGGGGGGACTGTTGGATTTATAATTACTCACTCATTGAAAGTTGCTCACATTGTATTTTTTGCTCTTCTTGTAGTTATAATTTTTTCAAATCTTCTTGGAATTTTTTTGCCAATGATATTTAAAAAACTCAAAATAGACCCTGCTGTTTCTTCATCTCCATTAATTACCACTTTAATTGATATATGTGGATTATTTATTTATTTTTCAATTGCTTATTTATTCTTATTTATTTAGTTTAGAAATTTTTAATCTTTGAATTTGTTCAATTACATATTTTCTCTTTTCATCTATATCAGGGAATTTATAAATGATTTTCCCTCTTTCAATTATCTTAAAATAAAAGTTTTCCATTTCCCCTTTACATAAAGGACATTCTTTAATTTCTTCATCATATTTTAAAACTAAAAGTTCTAAACAATTTTTACATCTAAATACTTTCTTTTTCCCTCCAAATTTTCCCTTTTTAGCGCATGGTTTCCCTTCAACCTCCACTATATCCATTGCATAATCTATTGTTTTTGCATTTGACAAACTTGTTCCAACACCAAATCCCCTTGCTCCTGCTTCATAAAGTAAAGGAATTGTATCTTCATCAAGACCGCCTGATACAAATATTTTCACATCCTTATATCCCCTTATGTCAAGTTCCCATCTAACTTCCCTAACAATTTTTGCAAAATCTCCCCTTCTTGAGGAAGGAGTATCAAGCCTTACACCACTTAAATTTTTTAAAATCTCAGCAGCTTTAATCGCAGTTACCTTTTCATCACCGTATGTATCTATTAATGCTATCCTTGGAACATCTTTATCAATAATTTCATCAAAGGAAAGCCAGGCATTTTCTTCACCAAGAAGAATTATTAATGAATGGGGCATCGTCCCTCTTGGGTTTTTGTTTATCACTTCTGCCCCTTTAATGCTTGATACTCCATCACATCCACCCATATAGGCAAAATAATCTATAAAAGGTGAAATTGCTGGATGCATTCTTCTTATTCCAAAAGATAGAAGTATTGCATCACGAGAGGCTATTCTAAATCTTGTTGCTTTTGTTGTTATTCCTGATGCCTGACATATAAATCCCAGTAATGGTGTTTCATAAATTGCAAAATTTACATAGTTCCCTTCAATAGCCATAACAGGAACAGGAATTCCATTTATATCAACTCCCTTAAAGATTGTTCCCTCTTTTATTGCCCATAGATCAATTTCCTTTCCTTCTAAAAGTTTTGCACATTCTTCAAGACCTGCAAAAACAACAAATTCATAAGGTATACTCTGTGTTGTAAATTCTGCCCATACAATTTTATTTATATTTTTTTTCAATAAAATCTCTTCTGTTCTTTTAAAATATATATCTGTTGTTAATCCCTTTTTAATTTCTTCTTCTTTTGCTATTAAAAACATATTTTAATCACACTTTGAATAACCACAGGAAAGACATGTGGCACAATCTTCCATTATAACAAGTGCTGCTCCACATTCAGGACATATCTCACCTGATGGTTTTATTTCCCTTTCTATTTTTCTTTTTGGTTCAGGGAATATCTTTAACTGTTCACCTTTACCCATATGTTTTTCAAGAACTTTTGCAATTGCATCAGGAATTGAAAAATAAACTTCGCCATCTTCCCAAACAGGATTTGCAGACCTTATCCCCTTTAATTGTTTTACAACTTCTACCGGGGAGACTCCTGATCTTAAAGCAAGTGAGATTAATCTACCTATTGCCTCAGTTAATGCATTTGCATGTCCTCCACTTTTACCAACCTGAACAAATACTTCTAAAAGACCTTCTTCATCTTCATTGATTGTTATATATAAAGTTCCAAGTCCAGAAGGCATCTTATAAGTTTTTCCTGATACCACTTTTGGTCTTGGTCTCGGTCTTAAAATACCGATTTTTTTCTCTTCCTCTTTTTTAAGAGGTGTTTCATAAACCTGACCCGGACGAGAGCCAGTTCTATAAACAGTTATTCCCTTGCAGCCAAGTTCATAGGCTAAAAGGAAAGCCCTTTTTACATCATCAACAGTTGCGCTTTCAGGCATGTTTATTGTTTTTGAAACTGCATCCTCAGTATATTTCTGGAAAGCCGCCTGTATTCTTACATGCTGTTCAAAAGGTACATCAAAGGTTGTATCAAATATCTCCCTTACAAAATCAGGAATTTCTTCAAAGGATTTAATTGATGGAACTTTTGAAATTTCTTCCATCAATTCCTGTGAATAAAATCCATACTGGATTGCTGCTTGCTCAAAATATTTGTTAATATATAAAAGTCTTTCTCCTTCCATAACATTTTTTACATAGACAAGGGAAAAGTTAGGCTCTATACCTGCTGATGTATCAGCAATCATTGATATTGTTCCTGTTGGTGCAATTGTTGTAACAACTGCATTTCTTCTTTTTGTTCCTTTAAAAATGCTTTTATCAATATTTGGGAAAGGACCTTTTAATTCACCAAGTTCTATTGATTTTTTATGTGCTCTTTCCTGTAAAAATTTCATTATTTCTTCTGCTGCCTTTATTGCCTCCTCAGATTTATATGGGATTCCAAGCATATACAAAAGGTCAGCAAATCCCATTATTCCAAGACCTATTTTTCTATTCTTCTTTGTTATTTCCTCAATTTCTTTTAAAGGATATACATTTGCATCTACAACATTATCAAGGAAATGAACTGAAATATCAATTACCTCTCCAAATTTATCCCAGTCAAATTTATCTTTAACTTCTTCCCATCTTGCACTTCTTCTTTCTATTAAATACCATGGAGTTCCTTTAAAAAATTTTGCCACATTTATTGAACCAAGATTGCAGGATTCATAGGGAAGAAGAGGTTTTTCACCACAGGGATTTGTTGCCTCAATCTCTCCAAGTCCCCTTAATGTATGGGTTTCATTAATTCTATCAATGAAAATAATGCCGGGTTCTCCATTCTTCCATGCTTGATATGCAATTTTTTCAAAAATTTCTTTTGCCTTTATCCTTTTAACAGGCTCACCAGTTCTTGGATTTATGAGTTCATACTCTTCATCATTTAATAGAGCTTTCATAAATTTCTCTGTTACAGTGACAGAAATATTAAAGTTTGTTATTTCTTTAACATCATCCTTACATGTTATAAATTCAAAAATGTCTGGATGATGGACACTTAAAACACCCATATTTGCTCCTCTTCTTCTTCCTCCCTGTTTAACTGCTTCTGTTGCTGCATTAAATACCTTCATAAATGATACAGGACCTGATGCTATCTGTCCTGTTGTTCTTACAATATCACCCTTTGGTCTTAATCTTGAGAAAGAAAAACCTGTTCCTCCACCAGTTTTATGAATAATTGCAGTATGCTTTAGTGTTTCAAATATTCCCTCCATTGAATCCTCAACTGGCAGGACAAAACAGGCAGAAAGTTGTCCAAGTGGAGTCCCTGCATTCATTAAAGTTGGTGAATTTGGAAGGAAATAGCCTTGGGCCATTATCTCATAGAATTTTTCTTCTATCTTTGAAACTTTATTTTTAAAAGCAGGATAATCTTTATCAACTTCAGCAATTGCTTTTGCAACCCTTCTAAAAAGTTCTTCAGGTGTTTCAATTATTTCTCCCCTTTCATTTCTTCTTAAATATCTTTTTTCAAGAACCTTTAATGCATTCTCACTTAAATTTAATTTTTTCATGTTCCCTCCCTCCATGATTCTAAATATCTCCTTTGCTCTTCTTTTAACTCATCTATCTCTATTCCCATTGTTTTAAGTTTTAAAATTGCTATTCTTCTGTCAATCTCTTCTGGAAGCACATAAACTTTTTTTTCAAGATTTTTACCATTTTCCTTTAAAAATTTAACAGCAAGTGCCTGATTTGAAAAACTCATATCCATTACAGATGCAGGATGTCCTTCTGCTGCAGAAAGATTCACAAGTCTTCCTTCTGCAAGGAGATATATTTTTTTACCATTTTTTAAAGTATATTCATCTACATTCTCTCTTATTCTTTCCTTTTTAATTGAATTTTTTTCAAGAAATTCTTTATTTATTTCCACGTCAAAATGCCCTGAATTTGCAAGAATTACCCCATCCTTCATTTTTAAAATAGCCTCTTCATCTATTACATTTTTATTTCCTGTGACAGTTACAAATATATCACCTATTTTTGCAGCCTCCTCTATTTTCATTACTTCAAATCCATCCATAACTGCTTCTAATGCCTTGATTGGGTCAACCTCTGTTATTATTACCCTTGCACCCATACCTTTTGCCCTCATTGCCACACCCTTTCCACACCATCCATATCCACATACAACGAATATTTTTCCTGCAAGGAGTATATTTGTTGCCCTTAATATTCCATCAATTGTGCTCTGTCCTGTTCCGTACCTGTTATCAAATAAAAACTTTGTTTTTGAATCATTGACTGCAATAACAGGAAATAAAAGTTCCTTTCTTTTTTCCATCGCTTTCAATCTTATAACACCTGTTGTTGTTTCTTCTGTTCCACCTATCATATTCTTTCCATATTCTTTAAAATTTTCTATAAGTGTTGCTGTTAAATCTGCACCATCATCAAGTGTTATATCTGGTTTTATTTCAAGACACTTATGGATATTTTCATAATATTCTTCTTTTGTTTCATTATATCTTGCAAATACTTCAATCCCAAAATATTCTCTTAGAGCCTGTGCAATATCATCCTTTGTTGAAAGCGGGTTTGAAGCACAGAGTCTTATTTCAGCACCTCCTTCTTTTAAAGCAATTGCAAGGTTTGCAGTTTCAGAAGTAATATGAAGGCATGCAGAAATTTTAAGGCCCTTAAATGGTTTTTCTCTTTTGAATTCTTCTTCTAATAGGGAAAGGACATTCATTGAATTTTTTGCCCATATTATTTTCTTGAGCCCTTCCTCTTTCATTTAAAATTCAAATTTATTAAATTTATAATTTATAGAAATTTTAATATTTGGTCCTTTAATTTTAACATCTTTATAAATTAAAATTGAGTCAGGAACATATTCTGTTCCACCTTTCCTTTCATACCAGAATGAGTTAAGGCTTTGTGAAAAAGGATAGGAAAAATAAGAGGAAAAGTAGAGGTTTTCAAAAATCGGTAATTCAAATTTTAAAGATGGTGATATTGCAAAGGATAGAGATGTTACATTTATTCCATTTTCTGCTTTTTGTGAGCCAATAAAAGTTCCAATCTCCCCACCTGTAAACAAAAAGAATTTTTTAAGATTGAAACCCTTTAAAAGACCTAATTTTATATCCCATAAATTGAAGTTTAAAACTGGATAAAAGGAGATATTTAAATTAAGAAGTGAAAGGGAAATCCACTTGTAATATATTCCCAAATCAAATCCATACTTAAATTTTTCAAATCCCTTTATGTTCTTTTCTTTTCCATAATCCCCTGAAACTGCCTTTAAAAAAATTGAAGAAAAAGAAAGGGATATTCCTGATTCATTTGAAGGTGAATAAGAAAGAATACCTTTTAATCCTTTCTTTAATTTGCCCTTTGAATAAATGCATTTTGCATAAATCTCCTCATCTTTTATATCAACAACTTTTAAATAGGCAATGGGTTCATTTTTCTCATCAAATATTTTTATCCATGTAAGTTTTGATATTTCTGGAAAATGAGGATTAGAAATTAAAAATAGATTTTTTCTTATATCCTTTATTTCAAGAACTGGAGGAAAAATCTGAGAAAGAAAAGAAAAAATACTGTAATTCAAAAAATCTAAAAAGGGATAAATATTTTCTTCAATATATAAACTTTTATCAAAATCCTTTTCATAAATTCTTTTCCCTTTTATATCAAAAACTCTTATATTGCATTTTGTCTTTGCATAGTTTTCTTCAAAATCATATTCTTCAAAATCAATTTTTAAAAGAAATTCTAATTCTTTTAATTCGAAAACATTCTTTTCAGGAAATTCCTGAATTTCTTTTAAATCATATCCCTTAAAAAAATCAAATATTTTCTCTTTTTGATATTGTATTATTTCAGAGGGCATATTCTCGCAGAATTTAAAATTTATTCCTATATAGAGATTAAAAATTAGAGAAAATAAAAAATTCATAAATTAATTTTAAAAGATACTCCTATTAATTTTCAAATTGGAAAAAATTTTAAAAATAATTTATAATTAAAAACTAAAAAGGAGAAAATATGAAGGTTAATCCTTATATATTCAGGGAATATGATATAAGAGGAGTTGCAGATATTGATTTAAATGAAGAAGTTGTAAAAAATATTGGAAGGGCTTTTGGCACAATTTTAAAAAGGAAAGGTGGAAAAAAAATAACGATTGGATATGATGTAAGGCTCTCTTCTGAAAGGATTAAGGAAAATGTTAAAGAAGGGGTCCTTGAAACAGGGATTGATGTTATAGAGATTGGTATTGTTCCAACACCTTTACTTTATTTTTCAGTATTTAAACTTGAAACTGATGGAGGAATACAAATAACAGGCAGTCATAATCCAAAAGAATACAATGGTATGAAACTTATGGTTTTTAAAGAAACTCTTTATGGAGAGGGTATACAGAAATTAAAGGAAATTATTGAAAATGAAGATTTTGAGAAAGGAAAAGGGAAAGAAAAATTATATGAAAAAATAATCGATGATTATATTGAGGATGTTAATAAAAAGGTTAAGATAAATAAAAGATTCAAATTTGCAGTTGATCCAGGGAATGGGACATGTGGACCTGTTATAGAAAAATTATGGAAGAGTTACAAAATAGAATTTAAAGGAATAAATATGGAACCCGATGGCAATTTCCCCTCCCATTTACCTGATCCAACGGTTAAAGAATATTTAGATGATTTATTCAAAATTATGGAAGAAGATAAATTTGATGGTGGAATAGGATTTGATGGTGATGGTGATAGAATTGGTATTATAGATGATAAAAAAAGAGTAATTTTTGGTGATAAAATCCTTGCAATATTATCAAAGAAGATTTTAAAGGATTATCCAGGTTCAAAGATAATATTTGATGTTAAGACATCAAAAGGGGTTGTTGAATACATTAAAAAACTTGGTGGGAAGCCGATTATATGGAAAACAGGTCATTCCCTTGTTAAGGCAAAATTGAAGGAGGAGAATGCACCAATTGCAGGAGAGATGTCAGGTCATATTTTCTTTAATGATAGATATTATGGATATGATGATGCAATATACGCATCAATAAGAATTTTTGAATTGATGGAAGAGGAGAATAAAAAGTTATCAGAATTGCATGATGAAATCCCCTTTTATTATTCAACACCTGAAATAAGGGTTCCCTGTCCTGATGAGAAAAAATTTGAGGTTGTTGAAAAAATAAAAGAGAGACTTAAAGAGAAATATGAAGTTATTGACATAGATGGAGCAAGGATAGAATTTGAGGATGGTTTTGGGCTTGTGAGAGCATCAAATACTCAGCCTGTCCTTGTTTTAAGATTTGAAGGGAAAACAGAAGAAAAACTTGGTAATATAAAAGAGATAATTTTGAAAGAACTAAGAAAATTTCCTGAAGTTGATTTAAGTAATTTTTGATGCGAGGGTGGCGGAACCTGGCAGACGCACCAGATTTAGGATCTGGTGGGCGAAAGCCCGTGGGGGTTCAAATCCCCTCCCTCGCA
>JBDRZD010000004.1:0-45409 GCA_039803745.1 Caldifarciminota bacterium | reverse complement strand
AAGATTGAAGAAATAAATGGTGGGAAAATAAATGAAGTAGTTTTTAAAAATCTTTCTGATCAAAGAGTATTTGCAATTGATGGAGAGGAAATAATAGGCGCACTTCAGAATAGAGTTATAAATACAGCATTCCTTGCAGAAGAGAAGACTGAATTTTTATTACCTGTTACATGTGTTGAGGAAGGAAGATGGAGTGGAAATAAAAAGGAATTTTTATCAGGAGAAATAAGTTTTGTTACAATAAGAAGTGTATTGTGTAAAAGTGTTAATAAGTCCCTTTATGAAAAGAAAAAATTTGAAGCAAATCAAAGTATTGTATGGGAAAAAGTTAGGGAGACTTTAAAAAGTTTGAAAGTGAATAGTAAAACTCTTTCCATGCATGATACCTATAATAAATGTAAGGATGAAATTGAAAAATACATTGAGGACTTAAGTTTTAATAGTATTAATGGATTAATTGCATTCGCAGGAAAGGATTTTTTATGTATGGATTTTTTTAATTCAAAAAATTTGTTTAATAAATATAAATTAAAAATATTAAAAGGGTATGCGATTGATGCTCTTTCAAGAAGAAATGAAATTACAAACATAAGAAAAAAAGAAGAGATTGAAGAGATTATTCATGAAATAAAAAATAGTAAAAAGGATAAGTTTAAGTCAATTTCACTTGGTAATGAAATAAGGTTTGAAACAAAAAATTTTGTTGGGAGAGCACTTGAATATAATGATGAAATTTTGCATCTTGCTGTTTTTAAAAAATGATCTCTTTTTTAAAATTCAATTTTTTTGATTTTATTGATATACTTTTAACTTCTATTTTAATATTTTATTTTTTAAGACTTTTTAAAGGGACAAAGGTTCCCCAGATGCTCCTCGGAATAATCTTTATATTACTTATTGCATTTGCTGCTTATATTTTTGATTTTGATTCTCTAAAATGGATAATCCAGAATATAAAGACAATAGGTTTAATAGCAATAATAATTATTTTTCAACCGGAAATTAGAAGGGCATTATCACTTTTTGGAAGAACGCCTATTATAAGGTATTTTTTTGGCGAAAGGAGTAAAGATGTTGAGGGAATCGTTGACGAAATTGTTGCAGCATCTTTCACATTAAGGGATAGGGGATTTGGAGCATTAATAGCTATTGAAAGAAAACTTGGCCTTAAAGAATATATTGAAAAAGGTGGAGTGTATATAAATGCTGAAGTCTCTGCTCCTTTAATAGTAACCATATTTACTCCACCTTCTCCTTTACATGATGGAGCAATAATTATTAAAGGAAAGGAAATAGTTGCTGCAGGATGCATCCTGCCTCTTTCTGAAAGTTCAGAGATTGACCCTGCTCTTGGCTTAAGGCATAGGGCAGGTATAGGAATTACAGAAGTAACAGATGCAATATGCATAATTGTATCAGAAGAAAAAAGAGAAGTCTCTCTTGCAATAAATGGAAAACTTTATAAAAATATGGACAAAAGAAATTTAAAAGCTAATTTATCCTCTCTTCTTATTTCTTAGTAATAAATTCAAAAATTTTTCTTTCATAACTTTTGAAATTTGTTGTTCTTTGAAGTGAAACCTCTATTATTCCCTGGTAAATTGGAAAAAGTGTTAAAAACCTTAAAAGAACACCTGCATATATCTCATCCTTTGGTCTAAATACATCAACAGGACCAAAAAACAAAATTAAATCCTCCCCTGTAAAATATTTATCAAAAAAGTCAACTATCTTTTCAATATCAGTTAATGGAACATCCAGATCTTTCATTCTTCCAAAAACAAAGGAATTTAAAACTAATTTAATTAATTCCTCTGTATTCTCATGAAAAACTAAAGCAAATCTTGACTTTTCATATTTACCAGAAATTTTAAAATATGTTCCAACTTCACTTGGAGAATGTATCTCAAACCTTAAATAAATATCAAGATTAGGTGTATCTTTTGTATAACCCTCGTTTCTTCTTGGCTCTATACCGTATGCAACAAAATTTAAATCGCTTTCCTCATTAATTATTGGAGCAACTGATATCTTTGAATACCAGAAAAGGTCTATACCAACAATTTTTTCAAGAGCACTTAAAACAGGAGCCACGATTTCCTGAAGTTTTGGTCTTAAAATTTTTGTAATTACCTCTTTTTTCTTTTCAAGTTCCTGTGAGACAAGTTTTTCCACATCTTCAAGTAGTATAAAGGGCGTTAATTTGTCATTATGCATATTTATATTTTAAAGGAAAAAAATTTAAATTTCAATAATTCGTGTATTTTTTGAATTAAAAAATTTTTGAGTTCTTCTATGCCTTCCTGTGTTTTACAAGAGATCAAAAAGGAGTCTTCAAATCTCTTTGAAACCATTTTTATATAATTTTTGTCAAGAACTAAATCTATTTTATTAAAAGCAAATATCCTGGGTATATTTATTGCATCCAAAGAAACAAGCGTCTCTTCTACAATTTGCATTTTTTCAAGAAAATTTTCTTCTGAAACATCAACAACTTCTATAAGAATATCTGCTTCTTTTACACAGGAAAGAGTAGAATGAAAAGATGCTAAAAGTTCGGCTGGTAAATCTTCTATGAATCCAACTGTATCTGTTAAAATAACAGGTAAATCAAATTGGGTTTTCATCCTTCTTGTTGTCGTATCTAAGGTTGAAAAAAGAGCATCTTTAACTTCTACCTGTGAATTTGTTAAAATATTCATGAGCGAAGATTTACCTGCATTGGTATAGCCAACGAGCGTAATCTGGATTAAATTTCTTCTCCTTTTACTCCTTTCCCTTCTCATTATTTCAATTTTTTCAAGTTCCTTATTTAAAACTCTTATTCTTTCAATTATCCTTCTTCTATCCACTTCAAGTTTTTTCTCACCGGGTCCTCTTGTTCCTATGCCTCCTCCAAGTCTTGAGAGTTCTTTCCCTTTTCCTTTTAATTGAGTTAATCTGTATTTAAGTTGAGCAAGCTCAACCTGAATCTTTGCCTCTTTTGTCCTTGCATGTTGTGCAAATATATCCATTATCAGTTCCACTCTATCAATAATTTTTACCCCGAGTTCTTCTTCTAAATTTCTATGATATTTACCTGAGAGGGAAGTATCAAAAATTATGGCGTCAATACCATTTTCCTCTATTAACTTTTTTATTTCATAAATTTTACCTTTACCTATGTAAAATTTTGGATCAGGTGCTTCTCTTATTTGATATATTTTACCAATAACTTCACATCCTGCTGTCTTTGCCAGTGATTCAAGTTCCATAAATCTCGACCCTAATTTTGGTTTTAAATAAGGATTTACGAGAGAAACTAAAATAACCTTTTCAGGATGAATGTATAGCCTCAATTTCCCCTTTATACTCCTTTTCAATATACCTTATATTAAACAAATCTTTTATCACTTCATCAACATGTTTTACAAATGTAAATTTAAGCCCCTCTTTTAAAGAAGGTTTCATCTTTTCGATCTCGCTTCTATTTTCTTCTGGCATTATCACCCTTTTTATACCTGCTCTTTTTGCAGCACTTATTTTTTCAGGAACACCTCCTATTTTTATAACCTCACCTGTAAGGGTTATCTCACCTGTCAATGCAACATCAGAAGGAAAAGAACAATTTAATAAAGAAGAAATCATTGCACATATAATTGCAAGACCTGCTGAAGGACCATCCTTTGGAATGCTTCCTTCTGGAATGTGAAGATGTAAATCCCTTTTTTCATAAAATTTTTCATCAATTCCAAGCCACTTTGCCCTTGACCTTATATAACTTAGGGCTGCCTTTGCAGATTCCTGCAAAACATCCCCGAGTTTACCTGTTAGAATTAGATTGCCTTTACCTTCTAAATTTAAAACTTCAACTCTTAAAATTTCACCCCCTGTTTCAGTCCATGCAAGTCCATAAACAACACCTGGGGGCAAATTTTTATCACTCTCTTTTTTAATATAAACTTCTGGACCAAGATAAGAGGTAATATTTTTTAATGTAATGTATGTTTTTTTATTTTTTTCTACATAATTCTTTGCAGCTATTCTAACGAGTTTATTTAATCTCCTTTCAAGTTCCCTAACACCTGCTTCCCTTGTATAATTTTTAATAATCTCATAAATTGCCTTATCAGAAATACGAAAATATTTATCTTCTAAACCTGCCTCTTTTAAAAGTTTTTGGATCAGGTGTTTTTTAGCAATATGGAATTTTTCAACATCTAAATATCCAGGCAATCTTATAATTTCCATTCTATCTCTTAAAGCAAGTGGAATTGTGTAAATTGTATTTGCAGTTGTTATAAACAAAACTTCTGACAAATCAAATTCCGTCTCAAGATAATTATCCTGAAAATGCTTGTTGACTTCAGGATCAAGAACTTCCATAAGTGCTGCATATGGATCACCCCTGAAATCCATACCAACTTTATCTATTTCATCAAGTAAAAATACCGGATTTTTTGAACCTGCCTTTCTTATCCCCTGAATTATTCTTCCAGGGAGGGCACCAACATAAGTTCTCCTGTGCCCCCTTATTTCTGCCTCATCTCTTATACCACCTAAAGACATTCTTACAAAACTTCTTCCAAGACTCCTTGCAATTGATCTTGCAAGTGATGTCTTTCCTACACCAGGAGGACCAACAAAACAAAGTATTTGTCCCCTTAATTTACCTTTTAATTTTAAAATTGCAAGATATTCAAGTATTCTTGATTTTGGTTCCTCAAGCCCATAATGGTCTTCGTCAAGTATTCTCTTAACATTCTTTAAATCAAGGTTATCCTTTGTCCTTTTATTCCATGGCAAATTTATCAGCCAATCAAGATAGGTTCTTATGACTGTTGCCTCAGGTGAAAATGCAGGTGTTTTCATGAGCCTTTGCAATTCGTGTCTCGCTTTTTCTTCAACATCCTTAGGCATACCGGCTTTTTTTATAGCCTCCATATATTGAGTAAATTCATCAGGCTCTTCATAACCGAGTTCTTTCTGTATCTGCCTCATTTGTTCTGCAAGAAATACCTGTTTTTGACCTTTTCTTATCTCTTCCCTCACTTTTTCCTCTATTTCCTCTTTAAGTTTTCTAAATTCAAGTTCCTCAAGGAGAATTTTATGAAGCCCCTTTAAAAAACCAAGAATTTCTTTTTCTTCAAGCAATTTCTGTTTTTTCTCAATATGGACAGGGAGATTACTTGCTATTATAAAGGCAATTTCTAATTTATTATCGGTAACGAGAAGAGAAGGTAAAAGTTCGTCAGGGACAATTTTTTCAATTTTTAGAAGTTCCTTGAAAACTTCCTTTATCATCTTTATATAAAATTCTTCATCCTTTTTATCGCATGGTAAGAAGGGATATTCTTCATATTCCGCAACAAAATAAAAATCATCGGCTCCTTCCTTAATAATCTCCTTTATTTTAACTCTTTTAATACCATGAGCAACACATCTTATCATTCCCTCAGATGTTTCAATATGCTGAATTATTTTGCCAATGCATCCGATTTCGTATAAATCTTCTTTCTGTGGATTTTCAATACTTGCATTCTTTTGAGTAACAAATACGAGTTCACCATCTTCCTTTAAACCTTTATAAAAGGCATTTTTTGAAAACTTTCTTGCTATTATAAGAGGAAGTAAAGAATCAGGGAAAAGTATAGCTTCTCTTAAAGGAATTAGAAATTTCCTCATTAATAATTTCTTTCAATTGATTCAAGATAACTTTTTAATTTTAAACTCCTTAAAGGATGTTTTAATTTTTTGAGAGCTTTAACCTCTATCTGCCTTATCCTCTCTCTTGTGACACCAAAAATTCTGCCAACTTGCTCAAGTGTCATTGGAGGATGATGACCAAGACCAAATCTTAGTCTTATAACCTTTTCTTCTCTTGAAGTCAAAGAAGAAAGTATCTCATCAATTTTTTCTTTCAAAAGCCCTTCTCTTGCAATCTGTAAAGGTGTTTTTGTGAATTCATCAGCCAATAAATCTCCAAAAACGCCCTCTTTATTTTTACCTATGGGTTTATCCAATGAAAAGGGCTGAAAAGAAACCTCAAAAGCCTGCTTAACTTTACTTATTGGTAAACCCATTTCCTGTGCTATCTCTTCAAGCATTGGCTCTCTCCCATATCTTTGCATAAGTTCTCTTGAAACTTTTGATATTTTTGATATTGTCTCAAGCATATGAACTGGAACCCTTATGGTTCTTGAGGTATCAGCAATTGCCCTGGTAATTGACTGTTTTATCCACCAGGTTGCATATGTGGAAAATTTGAAACCTTTTTTATAATCAAATTTTTCAACTGCTTTTATAAGCCCTGCATTTCCTTCCTGAATTAAATCCATGAATTCAACACCTCTATTTAAGAACTTTTTAGCAATTCCAATAACAAGTCTTACATTGCTTTCAACCATTTCAGATTTTGCCTTTTGATAGCTTTCTATAACCTCATTTGTTGCTTTCATCCAAGAACATGCTTCATCATAAGAAAGACCTATAAACCTCTCGTAGTAATCAATTACACTCTTATACTCACTAATCTTATTTTTTATTTCCTTTATCTCTTTTTTCTTTTCCCTTTTCTTACCTGACTTTTCAATTTCCCTTATCTTTGTTTTTAAATTCTCGTAATTTTTACAATATTCTGTTAGATGCATTATTTCGTTTCTTAAATCTTCTATTATTTTCATCACAAAGGAAAACTGGGGTCTTATCCTCTGGATCGCCTTTGTGAGGCTATTTATCTCCCTTTTTGAAAGTTCTGTCATAAATTTAAACCTTTTTTCAAATATAGATTTATATACTTTTTTTAATTTTTTTATCCCATCATAAACCCTTTTTTTCTCCTCTTTATTTTTTTCTTTTGAAGTCCAGTAATTTGAATCAACAAGGATAACCTCCTCAATCTGCATCTTACCCTCTTCAATTTTTTCAAGACAATTCATAAACCTGTCTATACCATATTTTGTTGAAAAAAGAAGGAGTTCAAGTTTTTCTTTTGAATCCTGAATCTGCTTTGAAAGTGCAACCTCTTCTTCTTTTGTGAGAAGTTTTAAAGAACCTATTTGTTTCAAATATGTTTTAGCAGGGTCATCCTTTATCCTTATTATACTTTCTTCTTCATCATAAGAGATTTCTTCTTTTTCCTCTTTTTCTTCGTAGACCTCTATACCCTTTTCAAAAAGTGCAACCATTATATCTTCAATCACTTCAGGGGGAAAAGAGGAAGTAGCTTCTATAAGCTCTTCATAACTGATTTTCCCTTCCTCTTTTGCCTTATTTATAAGTTCATGAAGTATTTCTTCTTTTGAATTTAATAAATCATCCCTCTTTTCTTTACCTTTTCTTCCCATGTTATACCTCCAATTTATATTCTATAAAATACTTCAAATTTTTAAATTTTTCAACTCCTGAATTTCTTTTAAAATTTCATCAACCTTTTCTTTATTTCCTTCCCTTTCATATTTTTCAAGAAGTGATTTTAAAATCTTAACCTTTCTTTTCTTTTTATTTTCAATTAATTTCTTGTAAGCATCTTGCCAATCTCCTCTCCCTTTTTCTTTTACTTTTATTAAATTAGAAATAATTATTTCTCTTTCTTTCTCTTCAAGTTCCATAATCACATCATTGAAACCTGCACCCTTTTTCATCTTCTCTATTATTTTTCTAAGTATTAAATTATCAAAATCTTCAGGCTCAAAATCTTTTATAATTTCATTTAAATTTTTATCCGAATTGAGTAAATGAAGAAAAACTATTATTTCAGAGGAAACTCTTTTTTCTCTATCCCTTAAATATGTTTTTGTTAACATTTTGGTTTTAAGGGCATTTAAAGGAAGCAAATAAAAGGAAGCAATTTTTGAAAGATAAATCTCTCTTTCTATTTCGTCAGGGATTTCTCTTATAAACTCAATCAATTTATCAATATTTTTTCTTGTAATTGAAGGATCATCTGAATGTTCTAAATAAACTCCAAGAAAGTCTTTTGCACCTTCTATTTTTTTATTCAAATTTTCCTTTCCATATTTTTCTATAAATTCGTCAGGATCTTTACTATCTTCAATTTCAACTATTTTTGGTTTTAAGGAATATTTAAGTGAAAGGGCTACAGCCCTTTCCATAGCAGCTTTACCTGCTGGATCATTATCAAATAAAAGAAATACATTTTTTGTATATCTTGAAATTATCTGACATTGTTCTTCTGTTAAACTTGTTCCAAGTGGTGCAGCAAGACACCTTATCCCTGATTGATATAATTTTATCAAATCCATATAACCTTCAACAATGATAACCTTATCCTCTTTTTTAATATTTTCCTTTGTAAGCCAGAGTCCATATAAAAGACGGGACTTATTAAAATAAGGGCTTTCCCTTGAATTTAGATATTTTGGCTCTTCATTTTTCCAGGGAAGTGTTCTTCCACCCATTCCAACACATGTTCCTGAAACATTGAAAATTGGAAATATAATCCTTTCCCTGAAAAAGTCTTTTAAAATATTACTTTCGCTTTCTGCAACAAGACCTGCCTCAAAAAGAAGCGATGGATCAATACCCCTTTTCCTTGCTTCTTTTAAAATTCTATCAGGTTCACCTGTTGCAAGACCTATTTCAAAAACTCTTATTGTTCCCATACTCAAATTTCTTTCCTTCAAATAATTTCTTGCTTCTTCTCCCTCAGAGCTTAAAAGAAGGGAATGATAAAAATCCTTTGCCCATTTTAATACATCAAAAACTTTTGCTCTTCTTTCTGAATACTTTGTAGGTTTTATCTCAATTCCTGCTTTTGCTGCCAGTTTTTTAAGGGCATCAAAAAATGTGATACCTTCGATCTCCATTATAAATTGAACGAGATTTCCTGATTTTCCACAACCAAAACAATGGAAAAGCCCTCTTTCCGGATCAAAAGAAAGGGAAGGTGTTTTATCAGGATGAAATGGGCATAAGGCCATATAATTTTTACCCGATTTTTTTAATTCTAAATATTCAGAAATAACATCAACAGGAGAAATTCTTGAAATTATTTCATCAATTCCAAAATCAATCATTTTTAAATTTAACAATTGTTACACCATAACCCCCTTCATTATAAGGGGGGTGAAAAAATTCTTCTACAAATTTAATCTTTTTTAAATATTCCCAGAGAGCATTCTTAAGTATACCATCACCTATTCCATGAATAATTCTTACTTCTTGAAGCCCTTTTGAATAGGAATCATAGATAAATTTTTCCACTTCATATAATGCATCATCTTTTTTAAGACCCCTTATTGATATTGAGTAACTTGAAATAGGTGGAATGAACACAAACTTGCTTTCCTTATCCTCTATCTCTTTTTTCTCTTTTAAAGGAGACAATTTCTCTTTCTCCACCCAAACTTTTAAGTCTCCTATTTTCACTAAAACTTTGTTTTTCTCTATTGCTATAACTTCCCCATAACCTTTAAATCCATCAATCACATAAAATTCACCTATTTTTATTTCTTGAGCTCCTTTATCCTGAACTATTTTTTTATAATAAACTATTTTTTCTTTTGCTTTTTTAATTTTCTTCTCGCTTTTCTCTCTCCTTATTTCTTCTATTATTTGTTTAATCTCATTTTCCATATCATTAATTCTTTCTACCATTTTTCTCTTGAATTCCTCTTTTTCTTTCTCTATTTTCTTCCTCTCTTCTTCAATTAAATTTCTGTATTCCTTTTCCAAAAATTCTACCTTTTCCTTCATTTCTTTTAAAATTTTACCCATATCCATATCATAGTTTCTTGCTCTTTCAATAATTTCTTTTTTAATACCAACCCTTTCAGCAATTTCAAAGGCATAACTTTCTTCAAATTTATCCATACTTAATTTGTAAGTTGGCATCATTTTTATTTTATCAAAACCAAAAGAAACATTCTTAATTTTATTATTCATCTCTTTGAAGGCAAGAATTTTTATTCCGTTTAAATGGGTTACAAAAAATCCCTTTATCCCCCTATTTAAAAACTCTTTTATAATTGAAAAACCGAGTGCAGAAGCTTGCTGGGGATCAGTTGATGCCATATACTCATCAACAAGAACAAGAATATCGTTATCATCCTCTTCTAATATTTCTTTAAAAGACCTTAAATGAGAAGTAAAATTTGATTCTCCTTCCTCTATTGAGCCCTGTGTTTCAAAGCCGATTCCGTATATCTTGTTTGGTAAATAAAAATGGGAAGAAGAAGCAGCAGGAACGGGTATACCATATTTAAGCATATTTATTATTATTCCGAGTGTTTTAAGAAAAACTGTTTTTCCACCACCGTTTGGTCCTGATATTATGAATATATCAACATCTTCTAACAATTCAAAGTTATAAGGAACCACATCTTTTTTTGAAAGATAGAGTAAGGGATGATAAACATTCTTTAAATTGAAAAATCTTCTCTTGCTATAAATGGGCTCTTCGCCTTTTATAATCTCTGAAAAAAGAACCTTTGCATTTAAAAGATCAATTTCTCCAACTTCCTCATATATTTTTTTAACTCTCGGGAGATTTTCCCATATAATTTTTGAAAGAGAAAAACATATTCTTTCTATTTCTTTTCTTTCTTCTTCCTCTATTTCTTTGTAGCTATTCTGAATATCAATTGATTCAAAAGGTTCTACATAGGCAGAAAAACCTTTCCTTGAGTATCCATGGACAACTCCATATTTTTTTGCAACAGCACTTTCTAAAAGGATTGTAAATCTTCCTTCTTGAAGTCTTATATTCTCATCATTTAAAAATCCTGTCTCTTTTATTTCTTCAATTTTATTTTTGAGTAAATTAAATATTTTATTTAAAAGTTTCCTTTTTTCATGCCTGATTTTAAAAAGCTCTGGACTCGCATTGTCTTTTATCTCGCCATTATCATCAAAAATCCTTTTTAATTCAAAAATAACTTCTTGTATTTTACTATATTCTAAAAAAAATCTTTCTTTTAGAAATTCACTTTTGATTATTCTTTTATATAACTCATTTACTCCTTCAAAGAATTTTAAAAATTTAAAAAGTTCTGATGGCAGAAAAATTTTCTCTTTTAAAAGTTCTTTCTCAAAATTGGAGAGATCAGGAAAATTAAAGAAAAATTCCCCCTCCTCTTTTATTTTTTTGATTTCCTTTATTTTTAAAAATTCTTCTCTTATCTCTTCTTCATTATTAAAAGGTTTTATTTTAAA
Organism: Caldifarciminota bacterium; assembly: GCA_039803745.1. Classification (GTDB taxonomy): domain Bacteria; phylum Hydrothermota; class Hydrothermia; order Hydrothermales; family Hydrothermaceae; genus JBDRZD01. The sequence continues at coordinate 34,255 of JBDRZD010000004.1, read as the reverse complement.
GAGCCTTTCCTTTCCAGGAAAAGTGTAAAGGTTTCTTCCTATTATTTCAAAAATCTTTTCTATTTCAAAACTATAATTCATTTTAGGCTTTTCATCTTTCTGAACATCTTTCTTCTTGCAGCACTCAATAGCCTTTTCTTTTTCTCTGAAGGCTTTTCATAAAACTCAAGCCTTTTTACTTCCTGTAAAATTTTATCCTGTGTTATAACTTTTCTGAACCTTTTCAAAAGGGAATCAAAGCTTTCACCTTCTTTAAGCCTTACCCCTGTCATTTTATATCACCTCCTTTCTTTTAATTTTATCCCGGCGGCCATTTCATAACCCTGCCGCCCAGTAAATGTATATGCAAATGAAAAATACTCTGCCCTGCTCTTGCCCCATCATTTATAACCACTCTAAAACCATCAAAAAGATTTTCTTTTAATGCAATTTCCTTCGCAATTTTTAATAAATATCCAAGAAGATAAATATCTTCTTCTTTTACGTCTCTTAAAGAAGGAATGTGTTTCTTTGGTAAAATTAAAATATGGGATGGTGCCTGTGGATTTATATCCCTTATTGCCATACATTTTTCATCCTCATAAATTACCTCTGATTCTATTTCCCTATTTATTATTTTACAAAATAAACACTCCATTTAAATCTCCTTTTTTAAAAAAACAAAAATTGAAAGACCGGCAATTATGGCGGTTTCTGTTCTCATTATTCTTTTCCCCATCTTAACTTTAAAAAAACCTTCTTGCTCAAAAAGTTTTTTTTCATCCTTTGTAAAACTACCCTCAGGACCTGCAACAATTAAAATTTTTTCAGAATTCTCTTTAATTTCAAAGGAATTTTCTCCCTCTTCATCAAGCAAAATTTTGGTATCAAAGTTCTTTGTTTCCTTTAAAAATTGATTTAAAGGAAGGGGGTCATAAACATAAGGTAAAATACTCCTTCTTGATTGCTTCATCGCACTCAAAACTATCTTTCTCCATCTTTCTATCTTTAAATTTTTTGGATTTACAACTACTCTCTCAGATAAAATTGGATAAAAAGCAGAAACACCGAGTTCTGTTCCTTTTTCAAAAATCATGTCCATTCTTTCTCCTTTTATAATACCAATTCCGAGGGCAAAAAAACTATTTGTTTCATTTGGCATAAAATGTTTTTCTAAAATTTTTCCGATTGCCTTACAATTTTTAAATTCTTCAATTTTTACTAAATAATCATTACCTTTGCCATCAACTACGTGAATTAGATCACCTTTCTTTTTTCTAAGAACTTTATAAAGATGATAATATTCCTCATTTTCAACTATCACCTCATTTTTATAAATTTTATCAGGCGATACATAAAAATATCTTTCTTCCATATTATTCAAATATTTCTTTTGCCTCTTTCCTTTCTTTTTCAATCTTTAATATTTCCTTATAATATTTTTCTTCTTCCTTCGTTATCTTTTCCGGAATTTTAACTTTTATATAAATATAAAAATCCCCGTATCCTCCACTGAGTTTTGGCATTCCTTCACCCTTTATCCTTATTTTTTTCCCCTCTTTTATATTTTTAGGAATTTCAACCCTAACCTCTTTACCGTTTAAATGCTTTATAGAAATCCTGTCCCCCAAAATAATCTGGGAAGGTGTTAATTCAATTTGAACATATAAATCATCCCCATCTCTTTTAAAAAATTTATGTTCTTTTTCTTTTATATACAACAAAATATCACCTGGAGGACCCCCTCTTATTCCAGCATTCCCTTCTCCTTTCAAAGTTATATAATTTCCATCCCTTACACCCTTTGGAATATTAACTTTTATTAATTTTTCTGTTTCTTTTCTTCCTTCCCCTTTACAAGCAGGGCATGGTGAAGAAAGAATTTCACCTCTTCCTAAACAGTTAGGACAGGTACTCCTTTGAATAAATTGCCCAAAAAAAGTAGAACTAATTTTCTCAACCATGCCTCTTCCACCACAAATAGGACAACTTTTCCACCCTTCCTCCTTTGCACCTTTCCCATTGCATTCAGAGCATACTTCATATTTCTTTACTTTTATTGTCTTTTCAGCACCACTATAGATTTCATCAAGAGTCAAAGGAACATAAATCCTTAAGTCTTCACCAGGAGAACTCCTTATGCTCTCTTTTTTTCTTTCTCTTACTTTTCTTTTCCCAAAAAATATATCAAATATATCTTCTCCAAAACTGAATTTCTCAAATATTTCTCTTATATCTCCAAATATATCTTCAAGGTCATCAAAATGAGTGAAATCTCTCCATGTAAATCCACCTTCCCCAAATCTTCCTTTAAGTCCTTCATGTCCATATCTATCGTACAAAGCCCGCTTCTCTGGATCCATAAGTACTTCATAGGCCTCTGAAATTTCTCTAAACTTTTCTTCAGCCTCTTTTTTATTTTGAGGATTCCTATCAGGATGATATTTTAAAGCGAGCCTTTTATAAGCTTTTTTTATTTCTTCAGGGGTTGCATTTCTTGGAACACCAAGAATCTCGTAATAATCTTTTTTTTGATTAACCAACTTCCTCTACACCCCGTTACTCAACAACTTCATAATCTGCATCAACTGCCTTATCTTTCTTTTCCTTCCCTTTATCCTCTTCTTTACTTTTTGTCTCTTCATAACTTCTTCCAGGTCTTCCATATACATCTTCTGTTGCTTTATACCATGCTTCTTGAAGAGCCTGAAGTTTATTTCTTATTTCACTTGCATTTTCACTATTCATTACTTTTCTTAATTCTTCTATTTTATTTTTGACATCCTGCAATCTATCAGGGGGCACTCTTGAAGATATATCCTTTAAAGTTTTTTCAATAGTATAGATAAATCCATCAGCCTGATTTCTTAAATCAACAAGTTCTTTCTTTCTTCTATCCTCTTCTGCATGAAGTTCTGCCTCTTTTACCATTCTCTGAATCTCTTCTTCTGTAAGACCTGATGAGGCATGAACCCTTATTTTCTGTTCTTTATTTGTGGCAAGATCCTTTGCTGAAACATGAAGTATTCCATCAGAATCTATTTCAAAGGTAACTTCAATCTGTGGAACACCTCTTGGAGCAGGAGGAATTCCATAAAGTTCAAATCTTGCCAAGGACCTGTTATCCTTTGCAAGTGGTCTCTCACCCTGAAGAACATGGATTGTAACAGCAGTCTGATTATCCTGTGCTGTGGTAAATATTTCTGATTTTCTTGTTGGAATTGTTGTATTTCTGGGAATTAAAACAGTCATAACTCCGCCAAGTGTTTCAACACCTAAGGAAAGTGGAGTTACATCTAAAAGAACAATATCTTTTTTAACCTCGCCAACAAGAATACCTGCCTGGATTGCTGCACCAAGTGCAACAACTTCATCAGGGTTTACTCCTTTATGCGGTTCTTTATCAAAAAATTCTCTCACATATTTTTGAACAAGTGGCATCCTTGTCTGTCCACCAACAAGAATAACTTCATCAATATCCTTTGGAGTCAACTTTGCATCTTCAAGACATCTTCTGCATATTTCAATACTTCTTTCTATAAGGTCTTTTGACATTGCTTCAAGACGGGCTCTGGTAAGAATTCTTTCAAGATGTTTTGGACCTGATGCATCAGATGCAAGGAATGGTAAAGATATTGTTGTCTCCATAAGGGTTGAAAGTTCTATCTTTGCCTTTTCGCTTGCCTCTTTAAGTCTTTGAAGTGCAGCCCTATCATTCCTGATATCAATCCCTGTCTCCTGTTTAAATTCCTCAATAAGCCATTCCATAATTCTCTGGTCTATATCATCACCACCTAAATGGGTATCTCCATTTGTAGCAATTACCTCAAAAACACCTTCTTCTGAAATTTCAAGAATTGATATATCAAAAGTTCCTCCACCAAGATCATAAACTGCAACCTTTGCATTCTTTCTCTTTTCAAGTCCATAGGCAAGTGCTGCTGCTGTTGGTTCATTTATAATCCTTAAGACCTCAAGACCAGCTATTCTTCCTGCATCTTTTGTTGCTTGTCTCTGTGCATCATTAAAATAAGCAGGAACAGTTATAACAGCCTGTGTTATTTTCTCACCAAGATAACTCTCAGCACTTTCTTTTAAATATCTTAATATAAACGCTGAAATTTCAGGTGGTGAATAAATTTTCCCTCTAATCTCAACTCTTGCATCATCATGGGGTCCTCTTATAACTTTATAAGGAACCCTCCTTATTTCATCTAAAACTTCCTCATATCTTCTTCCCATAAATCTTTTAATTGAAAAAACAGTATTCTCTGCATTTGTAATTGCTTGCCTTTTTGCAACAGACCCAACAATTATTTCACCTGTTTCTTTAAATGCAACAACTGAAGGAGTTATTCTTCCTCCTTCTTTATTAACAATTACCTTTGGTTCATCACCTTCCATGATTGCAATTACTGAAAAGGTTGTCCCAAGATCTATTCCAACTGCCTTAGCCATTTTCATCACCTCCTTCTTTTTTCATTTTTTTTGAAACAATAACCTTTGCCGGCCTTAATAAACTATCTTTATAATAATAACCCTTTTCAACTTCATCTAAAATTGTATCTTCCTCTTTACTATCATCATAAGCAATACCAATTGCTTCATGCTTTGAAGGATCAAATTTCTCACCTATTGAAGAAAATTGCTTAACTCCTTCCTTTTCTAAAATATTTAAAAATTGCTTATATATCATTTCTATTCCCTTTTTAATACTTTCAAAATTATTATCATTCATTTCAACACACATTGCCCTTTCAAAATTATCAATTACAGGAATAATTTTCAATATAATTTCTCCCTTTGTTAAATCTTTAATTCTCTCCATCTCCTCTAATTGCCTTTTTTTATAATTTTTAAAATCTGCTAATGTTCTTAAATAAAGTTCTTTATAATCTTTACTTTCTTCAATTATTTTTAAAAATTCTTTTCTTAAATCGTTTAGATTCATAAAATAACACTTTAAAAATACAGGGTAAAATTGAATTTGTCAAGGGTAAAGATATATAATTAAAACCTTAAAAGGAGAAAAAAATGCCAAAGATAAAAACTAAAAAATCCGCTCTTAAAAGATTTAAAATAACAGCTAAGGGAAAAATAAAAAGATATAGAGCGTTTCATTCCCATCTTGCCCAGAGTAAAAACCCAAAAAGAAAAAGAAGGCTTAGAAAGCCTGCCTATCTTTCAGGAGGGGACGAGAAAAAAATTAAAAAAATTTTACCCTATCTTTAAAAATTTTGGAAATTCCTATAGTTGAAATATTTGAGAGCATTCAAGGAGAAGGGAAAAATCAAGGAATTTTAAGCATATTTTTAAGGCTTCCATTTTGCAATTTAAGATGTTCTTTTTGTGATTCAAAATATACTTATGAAAATCCAAAATTTGAATGGAAAAATGTAAAAGAAATTTTTGAGATTATTAAAAAAACTAATATACCAAATATTGTTATTACAGGAGGTGAACCACTTTTATGGCAGAAAAATTTGTTACCCCTTGTTAAAAGTATAAAAAAGTTTATTGAAATTGAAACAAACGGAACAATAATTCCGTTGAAAGAATTTGATAAATATATAGATCAATATAATGTCTCACCTAAACTCTCCAATTCAGGTGAAAAAAAGGAAAAAAGACTGAATTTTAAAGTTTTAAAATGGTTTGCAAAAAATAAAAAGAGTTATTTTAAATATGTGATTGATAAAGAAATTGATATAAAGGAAGTTATTGAAGAAGTGAAAAAATTAAAGATAGATAATAGGAGAGTTTATCTTATGCCATGTGCAAAAACAAAGAAAGAACTTGAAGAAAAATCAAAGATTGTTATAAAGTTATGTAAAAAATATAATTTCAATTATTCTGATAGATTACATATAAGGCTTGGATTACCTTAAATCAAAATTTATTTTAAGTTTTCTAATTTTTCTAAAAAGTTGACTTCTTGAAATACCGAGTTCTTTTGCTGTTTTTTCTATCTTCCATCCATTTTTTATCAAAGTTTCAAGTATATACATCCTCTCAAATTCTTCTCTTGCTTTTCTAAGAGTTTTTTTCTCCTGTGTTTTGATTATATTCTTTAAATTTTCTTCTTCTATTTCTTCTGATTCAGAGAGGATAACAGCCTTTTCTAAAACACTTTTTAATTCCCTCACGTTTCCTGGCCATTCATAGGAAATCAAAATTTCCATTGCTTTGCGAGTTAATTTTTTAACCATGATATTATTAGACTCGCAAAAACTTTTAATAAAATATTCGCAAAGAAGCGGAATATCTTCTTTTCTTTCCCTTAAGGGAGGTAAATGGATTCTAATTCCATTTATTCTATAGAAAAAATCTTCTCTTAAAATTCCTCTTTCTAAAAGTTCGTCAGGATCTTTATTTGTTGCTGTTATTATTCTTACATTAACTTTTTCAGTTTTTATGCTTCCAATTGGCTCGTACTCCATATACTCAAGAAATCTCAAAAGTTTTGCCTGTGCTTCTTTTGATAATTCGCTTATTTCGTTAAGGAAAAGGGTTCCACCATCAGCAAGTTTTGCCTTACCTATCTTTCTTTTATCAGCACCTGTAAATGCTCCTTTTTCATATCCAAATATTTCAGATTCAAAAAGAGACTCGGGTATTGTGGCACAGTTAATCATTTGAAAGGGGAAAGATCTTCTTTGTGATTTAATATGTATAAGTCTTGCAACAAGCTCTTTACCTGTTCCTGTTTCACCTGTTATTAATACGCTTATATCTTTTGCTGCAACAAGATCTATAAGTTCTTTAACTTTTTTTATTTTTTCACTTTCCCCTATAAAGGGATGAATCGTATCTATGAAACTTTTAAGACCGCTTATTTCCATTTCCATACCTTTTATTTTGAGTGCATTTTCTATTGCTATCCTTGCTCTTTTCCATGCAAATGGCTTTTCTATAAAATCTTGAGCCCCGTTTTTTATAGCCTCAACAGCAATATCTATTGTACCATATGCAGATATCATAATTATAGGGATATCTTTTATTTCTTTAATGTATTTAAGTAAAGTTATACCATCCACATCAGGAAGGCGAACATCAAGAAGAACTACATCAGGATTATTTTCCTTTAAAGACCTTATTCCTTCTTCAGCATTTGGAGCCCCAAAGGCATCATATCCTTCTTCATTTAAAATATTCAAAAGGGATTCTAAAAAGAATTTTTCATCATCTATAACAAGAATCTTAGCCTTCACAACTTAAACAAGAAAATCCCCTTATCTGTTCCCACCCATAATGTGTCATCTTTTGTCATCAAGCAAAGAACCGAAACATTAAAACCTTTTGAAAAATTCCCCCTTTTCCATAAATCTTTTTTAATATCATAATAAAAAAGACCGTCAAGGCTTGCAACAAATAAAAAGTTCTTATAAAGTTTCATATCAAGAATTTCTCTTGAGGGAAAAGGAGATGGATAAAATACTTTAAACTTTTCATTTTCTTTAAATATCATGAAGATGCCGTTATAAGAGCCAACAATTAAAGTATCGTTTCTTTTACATAATTTTAAAATATAAGAAATAGAATAATTTTTTTCATCCGAAAAATGCAGAAATTTATCTTTATCAGGAGTTATATAAAAAAGCCCTTTTTCTGTTCCTGCAAATATTATACCTTTTATTTCTTCAACATCTTCAACATAAATATTCTCTAAAAAATGGGATAAAATTGAACCTGTTTCAGGATTAATTCTATAAATTCCATCATCTGTTCCTATCCACATATCTGGATAATTTATAAGCATTGAATTTATTTCCCTTATTGAAAAATATGGATCCGTTAGTTTATAGAATTTCCCTTTTTCAAAAACAGTTATTCCACCAGAATGGGAAAAATAAATTTTATTTCCCATTTCTTCTATATCTTTTATATTCTCTTCTGGTAAACCAAAAACCTCTTCTTTTTTATAAACTATCCATTCACCATTTCTTCTCTGAGTAAGTCCTTCAAAATTTAGATATTTACGAGAAACTATCCATATACCTTCCCTTGTATTTTTCATAAAAGTTATTAAAGGAGTGGCAGGACCTATGCTATGTTTTTTTTGAGGAATAATAATTCCCTCTTCATATACATGGAGTCCATCTCCCCATGTTCCAGCAAATATTTTATTTTTCTCTTTAAAAAATACAGTATATTCAACCTTCCCAAAATTTTGAACATAATAAAAATAAGGTGAGAGAAAAAATATCTCTTTTGAATCTTTTTTTAAATTTCTCTTTTCGCCAAACCAAATTATATTTTTTTCACCTGAAGTTTTTTCCACTCCTGTAAATTTGTCCAGTATTTTAATAATCCCTTTTTCATCAATGTAAAGGTCATTTTGTGTTATTCCAATAGAAGATATATTTAAAAAATTACCAAGTGAAGTTTTAAAACCGCTACCCAAATTCATTCTAAAAAGAGTGCCTCTGGATGAAAAATAAATTGAACCTGTATAAATATCAGGGGCAATAACATTTATTTCTTCATTTAATATGTATCCCCTTACATAATCTCCTCTATAAAAATCAAATTCTGCAATACCAAAAGGTGAAGAAGTATAAACTTTATGCCCATCACTTGCTATATTTAAAACATACCTAAAAGGAGCAATTTCATCTATTAAATTAAAAGAAAATAAAAAAAGTAATATTTTCATGGTAAAGGAGTAAGCATTTTCCTTTTCTTCTCTTTAAACCCTGTAACCCTCTTTATTGCCTCTGGCAAAATTTCTAATAGATCTCCTGCAATCATTGAGAAATTCGTTTTATAATCTTTTAAAATATCTGCACATAGACCATGCAAAAATACCCCTGAAATTGAGGCACTTGTTAAAGAAATGCCCTGAGCAGAAAGACCTGCTATCATTCCAACAAGAACATCACCTGTTCCACCTGTTGCAAGCCCATCATTACCTGTTGTATTTATATAAGTTCCCTCTTTAGAGGAAATAACAGTTGGTGCACCCTTTAAAACTAAAATTTTATTTAATTTTAAAGAAACTTCTTCTGCTATCTCTACCCTTTTTTTATTTATTTCTTCTGGTTTTTCTCCAATAAAAATCCCGAGTTCACCTGGATGGGGAGTTAAAACAAGTTCACCTTTATAATCTTTTATTAACTTCTCCTCTCCTTTTAAAAGTGGAATTGCATCAGCATCAAGAATAAGTTTTTTATCCCATTTTTCTAAAATATTTGCTATTATTTCTTTAATCTCTTCTTTCCTTCCTATTCCCGGTCCTATTACACACACATCCATATTTTCAAGTTTTTCAAATATACTTGAAATTGCCTTTTTTGAAATAAAACCATCCTGCGAAGGTAAAGGAACTTTTATAACCTCTGTCAGTTTTGTCTCAAATATACAATCTAATATATCAGGGAAAGCAAGAAAAACAAGACCAGCACCTGCTCTTAATGCACCCATGGATGTTAAATAGGCAGCACCTGTATAACCTTTTGAACCTGAAATTATAAATACTTTACCACAATCACCTTTATGAAAATAGGGCATTCTTTTTGGCATATTATTTAAAGCAACTTCAAATGTAATTATATATCTCTTAAACCCTTCTTCTTCAGCATAATAATATGGAATACCTATGTCCCATAAAAAGAGTCTCCCCCTTTTCATTTTTCCAGGAAAAAGATAATGCCCAAGTTTAGGATAAGCAAATGTTATTGTATAATCTGCATTTATTGCATCTTCATCTGCTTCACCCGTTTCACCATCTACACCTGATGGAATATCAATTGAAAGAATTTTTTGAGAATAATCATTTATTATTTTAAATATTTCTTTATAATCTTCTGAAAGTCTTCCTTTAAAGCCTGTTCCAAAAACAGCATCAACAGTTAAATCGCTTGTTGCAAGGTCAAATTTTAAAAGATTTTTTTCATTAATTTTTCTTATTTCGCAACCTGTTTTTTCAAGAAGATTAAAATTTAAAAGAGCCTCATCCTTATATTCCTCTTTTTCTCCAAATACATAGACAATAACATCATATCCCTTTAATTTTAAATATCTTGCAGCAACAAATCCATCTCCTCCATTGTTTCCCTTTCCGCATACAAATGTTATTTTCTTTAGATTATCAAATTCCCTTTCAATAAAATTTACAATTCCCCTTCCTGCATTTTCCATTAAGATAAGAAGTGGAAGCCCGAAGATTTCATCTGTCTTTTTATCAAGAATTTTCATCTCAGAAGGAGTTAAAACTATCATAATTAATTATTTTGATGAAAAAACATCATCCCTTTTTTCCGCCTTTTTTAAAATCTCAATTGCTTTTTTAAAAACATTATCATATTTCAAGAGGGCTTCATACCTTCCTTTTATTCCTTTTTTCTTTTCTGATAGTTCTATGTCAATTAACATTCTTATTTCCTCCTTTGCCTTCTCAAAATTTTCTCTCTCTAAATTTTTTTCTTTTGAAAGAATATACTTCCAGAATTCTTCAAGAACCTCTTCAGTAACCTCACTTTTCCCAGTCCTATTATAATATTCAGTTGCAAAATTGAAGAAATAATTTTTAAGACTAAGGGTTTGCGAAAATGTTGAAAATTCCCTTTCCCGAATTATAATTTCAGGAATAATTCCTATCCCGCCTAAAACTTCCCTTTTTAAATGTAAAGTCTTGAATTTTTGAACATCTAAAAGTTTATCTTTTTTATGAATGAGCCTTCCTGAAGGAAGATGATAAAATGCAGTTGTAAGTTTTAATTTATAACCTGCATCAAGTGGAAAGATTCTTTGAACAGATGCCTTACCAAAAGATGTATCACCTATTATTATTCCCCTATCATTGTCCTGGATTGCACCTGCAAATATTTCAGAAGCAGATGCAGAACCTTTATTTATTAAAACTACAAGGGGCATTTTTTCATAAATACCGTTATCTTCTATTGCCTTATACCTTTCAAGAATCCCCTCTGTTCTTCCTTTTGTAAACACTATTTCTTTATCCTTTTCAAGAAATATATCACAGAGTTCAACTGCCTGATTTAAAAGACCACCAGGATTATATCTTAAATCTATGATTATTTTTTTCATTCCTTTATTTTTCAAACTATCAAGTGCAGAAATAACCTCTGCTTTTAAGTTTTCTGAAAAGTTTGTTATCCTTAAATAACCAATATCTTTTTCAAAAATTTCAGCTAAGGCAATTGGTTTAACTTCAATTATTTCTCTTATAATCTTCACATCAAAAGGCTCTTGTATTCCTGCTCTTCTTATTTTCAAATTTACTTCTGTTCCTGGTTCACCTCTTAAGGTATTAACTGTTTTTTCAATTGTCCATCCCTCTGTTGATTCACCATTTACTTCTATTATTTTATCACCCGGTCTTAAATTAGCTCTATATGCAGGAGTTCCCTCAATAGGAGATATTACAGTGGGAAAATTCTCCCTTATATCAACCTGAATACCTATTCCCCCAAATTTTCCCCTTGTTGAAATTTCAAGTTCTTTCCATTCCTTTGGCGTCAAAAGATCTGAATAGGGATCAAGATCCTTAACCATTCTATCAATACCATTTTCAAGCACTTCACCTATATCTTTTTCTTCAACATAATTATCCCTTATATATCTTAAAACCTGGGTCAAAATTTTATACTTTGTTTCGATTCCTTCTTTTTGAGAAAAACCTTTTGGAGGATAAAGAGTGATAAACAAAAGAAAAATAATTATTATAACAAAAATTTTTTTCATTTCTCCCCCTTTATTTCTTTTATTTTTTTTACAAATTTCCCTTTTTCTAAAAGTCTTCTAAAAGTTATTTCTTCACATATCTCTATATTTCTTTCTAAATTGTCCTCTCCATTTAAAACTATCACCCTTTTCTTTGCTCTTTTTGCTATTGTGAGGAAACCTTTCCTCACCCTTTCATGAAAGTCTGTCTTTTCTATCTCAATCCTATCTTCTCTTTTTATTCTTGAAAATCCTATATTTACAGGAACATCAATTAAAAATGTTAAATTTGGTTTAATTTCCTCGGTAATCAGTTTATTAACCCTTGTTATAAACCTTAAAGGGATATTTCTTCCAAAACCCTGGTATGCAAAAGTAGAATCATCAAATCTGTCACATATAACTATTTTACCTTCTTTTAAAGCAGGAGTTATTATTCTTTTAACATTTTCCCTTCTTGCAACAAGGAAAAGGAAAAGTTCAGAATAAGGATCAATATCAAAATTTTTATTTAAAATTATCTCCCTTATTTTTTCACCAACATCTGTTCCACCAGGCTCTCTTGTAAAGACTACAGGAAAATCATAAACTTTTAATTTTTCATAAAGCATATTGGCAAGTGTTGATTTTCCAGATCCTTCTATTCCTTCAAATGTTATAAAAAATCCCCATTTCCCCATTATTTCTTTTTTCCATAATTCTTTATAAACTTTTCTAAAAGTTCCCTTGCTTTAAAATCAGGAATTTGTTTCGGTGGAGATTTCATAAAGTATGCTGAAGGCTCAACTATTGCCCCTTTTAATCCTGCATCAAGGGCAAGTTTTAAACATCTTATTGCATCTATAACAACTCCTGCTGAATTTGGTGAATCCCAAACTTCAAGTTTCAATTCAATATTAAGTGGAACATCACCAAATGTTCTTCCTTCAAGCCTTATATATGCCCACTTTCTATCTTTAAGCCATGCAACATAATCAGAAGGTCCTATATAAACATTTTCTTCTCCAATATCATAGGGAAGTAAAGAAGTAACAGCCTGTGTCTTTGAAATCTTTTTACTTTCAAGTCTTTTTCTTTCAAGCATATTTAAAAAATCAGTATTTCCACCAACATTTAACTGAGCAGTCCTTTCAAGTTTAACACCCCTTTCTATAAAAAGTTGGGTTAAAACCCTATGAACTATTGTTGCTCCAACCTGCGATTTTATGTCATCCCCTATAACAGGAAGTCCTGCCTCTTCAAATCTTTTTTGCCAGTATCTTTCTCTTGCTATAAAAACAGGTATGCAGTTTAAAAAGGCACATTTAGCCTTTAAAACCTGCTCAACATACCATTTTGTTGCCTCTTCAGAACCAACCGGTAAAAAATTTATAACTATATCGGTTTTTGTTTCTTTTAAAAGTCTTACAATATCAGCAGTTTCACCGGGTGCCTTTTCTATTATCTTTGATAAATATTCACCAAGTCCATCATGGGTCATTCCTCTAACCACAGGAACACCAAGTTTTGGAACTTTACAGAACTCATATGTGCAGTTTGGCCATGTATAAATTGCTTCTGCAAGGTCTTTACCAACCTTATTTTTGTCTATATCAATTCCAAGAGTAAATTCAATATCTCCTATATGATATCCACCAAGATTGACATGCATAATCCCTGGAATAAATTCATCTTCTTTTGCATTCCTATAATAATAAACTCCCTGAACAAGACTTGAAGCACAATTACCAACCCCAATTATTGCTACCCTTATTTTCCCCATTTTTTTCTCCTTTTTAAATTAAATTTTTCTTCAAATCAAGTATCCTTCTTATAAAAGTAAATAAGTTAAGTATTATAAAGGGAAAGAGGGAATAAAGAAAAATCCTTTTACCAAAAAAAGAAAAAAAGGAAAGGTATAAAATTCTTAAAGCCCTTTCCATTGGTCCTTTTCTTGTTGAAAAATTTTCTCCTTCCCCCCTTGCTCTCACATAACTTATCATAAAGGAAAATAAAAATGAAATAAATATTATAATTATTGCAAATGTATTTTCTTTAAAAGAATATAATATTCCGCAAAATATAAAACCTTCTGAAATTCTATCAAATGTTGAGTCAATTACTCCACCAAATTTTGTAACCTCATTTTTCTTTCTTGCAAGTTCTCCATCGAGTGTATCAAAAAGGGAGAATAAAATAAGAAATATTCCTGCAAGGATATAAAAATTTAAGGCATAAAATGTAGCAGGAACTATTGAAAGAATTAGACCAATTATGGTCAAATGAACAGGTTTAAATTTTTTTTGTGCAAGAAAATCAACAAAAGGGCTCAAAAATTTTTTATACTTTTCCATTTCCTTCAATTATCAAAACAAATTCACCCTTTTTATCCTTTATCCATTCTAATGCATCCTTTAAATTCCCATAAAAATGCTCTTCAAAAATTTTTGTCAATTCCCTTCCTATATAAACTCTTTTATTTCCAAAAATTTCAAAAATTTGAGGCAAAACTTTTTCTTTTTCATGGGGGGATAAAAAAATTATGCATGTTTTCCCTATTTCCTTTGCATTTTTTAAAACTTTCTTTCTTTTTGAATTTCTTTTTGGTAAAAAACCTAAAAATAAAAAATTGTTGGAATATATTCCGGAAACAGAAAGGGCACAGGTTAAACTTGAAGGACCAGGAATTGGAATAACCTCATATCCTTTTTCCCTTAAATTTTTTATTAAAACAAATCCGGGATCCTGAATACAAGGAGTTCCGCTATCTGATATTAAAGCAATATCTTTACCTTGATTTAAAATATCTTCAACAATATTTATTTTTTCAATTTCCTTTCCTTTAAAGTAAGAGATTAATTTCTTTTTAATTCCATAATGATTTAAAAGTTTTAAAGCTCTTCTTGTATCTTCACATAGAATAACATCTACCTCTTTTAATGTTTCAATTGCCCTTAATGTAATATCCTTTAAATTTCCAATAGGAGTTGAAACAACAAAAAGTTTACCCTTCATAAAATATAAATAATAAAGTTTTTTTGAAAATTTTTCAAAATATAAATTATAATAAACAAATTATGATTCCCTTAAAAGATAATATTCCTTCTCGTAAGTTTCCTTTATTTAATTATTTTTTAATTTTTGCAAATACAATTATATTTTTTTATGAAATACTTTTACCAAAAAACAAATTACAGGAACTTTTTTTAAGTTCAGGATTTATTCCTTACTATTTTTTTAAAAATCCAATAGGTAATTTAGAAACTTTAATTACAAGTATTTTTTTGCATGGTGGATGGATTCATTTTTTAGGGAATATGTTATATCTTTATATTTTTGGAGACAATGTTGAAGACTTATTGGGACACTTTTCCTATTTAATATTTTATTTTTCAGCAGGAATTATTGCGAGTTTAACACAGGCTTTATTCTCCTTTTCATCAAAAATACCTATGATTGGTGCATCTGGAGCAATTGCAGGAGTTCTTGGAATTTATTTCATATTCTTTCCATTTGCAAGGGTTTTAACACTTGTTCCTTTTTTCTTTTTTTGGCAAATAGTTCCTGTTCCTGCCTTCTTATTTCTTTTTTTCTGGTTTTTTATCCAGTTTTTTTCAGGAATTTTCTCACTTGGTATAAATACTCAAGGAGGAGTTGCATTTTTTGCCCATATCGGTGGATTTTTATATGGAGTCTTCATTGGAATTTTAATAAGGAAAAGAAAAATTAAAAAATATTTGAAATATATAAATTTATAATGTTATAATTTAAAAAATTTAAGGAGGTGAAAATATGAAAAAAGTGATGGGAATGTGTATAATAATAATGATAGGAAGTTTAAATGCAATACAAAGAACCGTGCTCTGTGAAAAATTCACTGCAACATGGTGTCCTTATTGCCCTGGTGCTGCAATGGGATTCAGGGATTTAAAAAACCATTTTAAAGATACTGTAACAATGATATCATATCATCCATCAAGCAGTGACCCATTTTATAGATTAGAATCATATCAAAGAGCACAGTATTATGGAGTTTCATCTATTCCCCATGCATTCTTTGATGGTGTTTTAAATTATCTTGGTGGTTCTTCAAGTTCAAGTATGTATCCCTATTATAAGCCACGTGTTGATCAAAGGAAAGTGATTGATCAACCATTAAAATTTATAGCAAGTGGTGTTTATTATCCTGCAACAAAAAATGGAACTTTAAATATAACAATTCAAAATCTTGGGAACATCACAATTTCTGGTTATTTAAGAATAGCAGAAGTTATCCTTGATACTCCTTATGCATGGCAGAATCAAACCCATCTTGAATGGGTTGTAAGAGATTTACTCCCAACTGCACAGGGAACTTATTATTCTATTCCAGGTGGGTCACAAATAAATCATTCAGAAAACTTCACAGTTCTTTCTTATGACAATGAACATCAAATTGCCTTTGTTATATTTTTCCAGAATGATGCAAATAAAGAAGTAATAGGTGCAAGACCTGAATTTGAACTTGATTCCCTAACATGGATATATGTAGAGGAAAATGTTAAAAAAGAGGATAAAGAGCCAGAAGTTTTTGTTAAAAATGAAGGTAAAAATGTAAAGTTTATATTTAAAAATACAAAGGGGCTTCTCAAAATCTTTGACTTACAGGGGAGAGAAGTTTTCTCAAAGAGAGTTTCTGAAGAGAAAATAAGTGTTTATCTTGAAAAGGGAGTTTATTTTTACAGAATAAATGATATAAAAGGTAAAATAGTTATTTCAAGATGAGTATAATTCTTTCAATCTTTATTTTAAGTTATACAAATTTCAAATTCAAAGATTTAAATGGGAAAGAAATTGAACTTGATTCACTCCTTGAAAAAGGACCTGTAATTTTAGATTTCTGGGCAACATGGTGCACATATTGTGATGAAGTTCTTGATATACTAAAAGAAATAAAAGAAGAATATAAAGATAAAATAGAAATAATTGCCCTTTCATGGGATACTCAAAAAACTGCTTCAAAAATTGAACCTCTTTTAAAATCAAGAGGATGGAATTTTATAATAGGAATTGATGAAGGGAAAAAAATTGGAAGAATTTATGGAGTTTTGTTTTTACCGACAACATTTGTAATTACAAAAGAAAAAGGAATTGTTTATAAAAAAGTTGGATATAATCCAAAAGAAAAAGAAGAAATTAAAAAAATAATTGAAGAAAATTTAAAAAAAGAATAAAAATAAATTTAAATCAATAAAATGAAAGGAGGAAAGAGTGGATTTGATATTTATTTTTTTCCTATTTAAGGAAACAGGAGTTTCAGGAAATTTAAATTTTGACTTATGGAGATTAAAATATGAAAAAATGACTCCCTCTGGATTTGAAAAAGTTTGGGGTGAAAGATATTTTGCAAATATAAACATTTTCCCCTATCTTGATTTTATCCAAGGTGATTTTGAAATAAGATATATAAATTCTCCTTTTGAAATAGGGCAAATTTATGGAATGAATATGGAAAAAATATTTAGAAAGAATATTAAAATAGAAAAAAAGCCGTTAAAAATTGAATTTTTTGATATATATAAAGACTTTGGGAAAAATTTATTTGCTGGATTTGTGAAAGATGAAGCAGTTTTACTTGAAAGATTTTTAAAGGGCTTTTCAGGAAATTTAAATATAAGTATATTTGATTTCGGATTTACTTATGGAAGACCCTATGAATATCTTTACTATTCTTTTAACCAATCCTTTCCAAAAGATACACTTGATGAATTCAAAATTAGTGAATTTAAAATAAATCCGCTTCCCGGAATAAAAATTGGGGCATATCATGCCTTTTATGATCAGAATATTTTTATAGAGAAAAAAAGAGCAGAGTTTTTAGGATTTAATTTTAATTTAAAAGGTGGAATTATAACTATTTATGAAGAATATTCAAGAAGAAAAGGTATTGATAAATTGATAATTACAGATACACTTCCCTATGACTTCTCAAAGGGATTTGCAAATTACACACAAATCATCTTTTCCATAAAAGAGTATACTATCTCAGGTGAGTATGAAAAATATAGCAAATATTCAACACCCTATGCCTTTCCACCTTCTATTCATCCATACGGAATATCCTTAACACAGGGGAGAAATGAAGAAGGATACGCATTAAATTTTTTATTTCCCTTATTTTTATTTGATTTTGACGTTAATCTTTCAAAGTCCTTCTTTAGAAAAGATAAAAAAATAGAAGAGGAGAGGATAAACTTAAGGGGTGATAAGTATCCCTTTCTCTTTGATTTTACTTTTGACAATGCGTACCTTAAAGGAGCAGAAATTGAAGAAGGTTTTCCTCCAAAGATTGTTCAAAAAAGGCTTGAAAGGAATTTCAAAGTAAAATTACAATATTCTTTTGAATTAATTTCTCCTTCATTTGGAATAGGAATAAGAAAAAGAAATGATATTTTGAATGACACTATTTATAAATACACAGAACCTTCCTTTGATTTTGAAATTCTCCATAAATTTGGATTTCTTAGCATAAACTATTCAAAGGATAAAAATAAAAAGGATTATTACTTTTTTGAAACAATGTTTCAGATAAAATATAATTTAGAAATATCTCTTTCTTATGGAAAACAGAGGGGAGAAATTAAGTGTTCAGGAGGAATATGTAGGTATGAGCCACCCTTTGAAGGATTCAAAACAAAAATCAGTTATTCTTTTTGATTTACACGAGGATTTGCTTTATCCATTAATTTTTAAAAGAGAAGAAATAAATAAAGATGATATTTTTAAATTTAATGTAGTTTCCCTTTTCACACTGACCCCTTGGAAAGATGAATATATTGAAACATCTGATGTTACGAAAGTTTTAAGGGGAATAGAAACTTATAGGGAATTTGCCGAAGAAAATAATTTTATAATAATTGAAAATAAAAAAGATCTTAAAAAAGTTTTGAATTCAAATAAAAAGGGATTAATATTAGAAATTGAAGGATGTGCAAGTATAAAGGATAAATATATTTTAAAATCCTTTATAAATCTTGGAGTAAGGGTTTTTACATTGACATGGAACAATTCAAATCAGATTGCCTCTTCCTGTAAAGATAAAAATGATTATGGGCTTACACAATTTGGAAAAGAAATAGTTTTAAAAATGGTTGAGGAAAATTGTATAATAGACCTTGCACATGCAGGAAGAAAAACCTTTTATGATGTATACAATTTAAAAATACCATTTATTGTTTCCCATACAGGTATTTTAAAAAAGCCAAAGGATAAAAGAAATATATCTTATAAAGAGATGGAAAAAATTATAGAAAGAGGCGGAATTGCAGGAATAGGATTAGGCAATCTATTTTTTGAAAAAGAAGTTAAAAAAGAAGAAGTGGTTAAAAAAATTTATAAATTAATAAAGGAATTTCCTGAAAATATATGTCTTGGTTCTGATCTATTTGGATTATCTGAAAAAAATATTATAAATGGACTATACAGTTTCAAGGAAATAAGAGAGAATTTTAAGAATTTTCCAGAAAACTTTCTATTTTTGAATGCCTTTAAATTCTTTGAAAAAAATTTACCTTAAAATTTTTGAATCACTATGAAATGAACCTTTGCATTATAAATACTTTCTTTATAAGGAAAGGCAAATAAAATCTTATAGGAAATACTCTTTGTTTCTCCGATAATTCCAAATCCAAAACTTTTTTTAATAAAATTTTTAGAAAGGATACCAAGGTCAAAAAATAAAATTGGAGAAAATATTTTTGAAGGAATAAAGTATTTTTCAAAATTAAAAATAGTAGATTCTTTTACCTTAAATTCCTCTTCATCATAACCCCTTAAGTTATCTTTCCCTCCAATATAAAAATATTCCGGAGATATAATAGATCCTTTTTTTATAAAATTGTAATAAAAAACCCTTGCAAGAACTCCTATTTTTCTAAATATTTTTCTTGCTTCATATGTGCTCTGGATTCTGAAATAATCCTTTCTTAAATATTTTGAATTTAAAAGTAAATAGAACCCAGAATTAAAATATGTCTTTCTTCCACCTTCTATTTCAGCAATATTTAAAATCCTGAATACCTTTTCTTTAATTATAAAATCTCTATCCTCCTCATAACTTCCACCGATTCCAATTTTGAAGGGATAAATAAGAAAATAAAAAAGAATATCAAAATTTTCCTTAATATAAAGAGTGTCTCTTTGATAAAGGGAATAACCCCCCTTTATTTTCATAGGAGTTAAATAAAAAAAAGGTTCTTCATAATAAACTAAAAAATCCTGTTCACCCTTTTTAATCCTTTTCCATAAAACATCAAAAGTTCTTAAAGAACCAAATAAAGCATCAACATGAGCATTTATATTTCCAGAAAAGTTTTTTCTTTCATTTGAATATCCAATGCAAATTTCGAACCTGTTGTTTAAATCTTCATTCAAAACAAAATTTAAAAATAATTTTCCTTCATTTTCATAGAAATAGTATTTCTCATAGGAAATAAAAGGGAAAAAATAAAGTTTATTTTTAAAATCTTTTACAATCTTTTTTGAAAAAACCGCTGGTTTAAATCTAAAAATTCTTTTTAATTCATCTTTATTAACTCTCTTTATACCATCAAAATCAATCCCCTCTACAAAGGCAATTTTACCTTTATTTATTTCAATTAAATAGTCAATTGTATCTTCCCTTTTCAAAAAATTTACGAACCTGACTTCTGCAAAAGGATAGCCCCTTTCCTCAAAAAATTCAATTATTTCAAATGAAATTTTTTTAATGTTTATTGAATCAAAATCCTTTCCCCTATATTTTTTAACAATTGAATCTATTTGAGGTAAATAATTTTTAGGGATACCTATAAATTCACCATTTCCAATATAATAAAGAGAAAAAAATAAAATTAAGTTAATCAAGAAATAGAAATTTTTTCCAGTTTACATCCGGAATTTTACCGTTTGCAAACATTAGATGAAACCTTGTAGGTTTCCTTGGCTTTTTTAAAAGTTTCATCCCGGCTTCTTTTAATGTTCTATCACCCTTTTTATTATTGCATTTTACACATGCACAAACAAGATTTGTCCATTCGTCTTTACCACCTCTTGTCTTTGGAATCACATGGTCAACTGTCATAGGAGCTTCTTTTGCACCGCAATATTGACACTGATAATTATCTCTTTTCAAAATGTTTTTTCTATTGAGCGGGACCTCCTGTGTTCTGTAATTTATATATTTCAAAATTCTTATAACAGACGGAACAGGAAACTCTATCTTTTCTGCTCTTATCACTTTACCATCTTTTTTTACTATACATTCTGCTTTATTTAAAAATATTAAGATAACAGCTCTTTTAACATTAGAGATAGATAAAGGCTCATAATCTTGATTTAAAACAAGAACCTTTTCCTCTAAAAAGGATTTCATCAGTATTTTGGAGTAATAAATGTTGGAATTTCTTCAACATAAACTTCATGTGGTCTTATCAAGGTGTATTTCCCAACATATGTAATTGTATCCTCATAATAAAACCTTATTTTTGTATAACCCCCTTCTTCCCATATTTCTATCCATGAGGAATCAATCTTTACATTGTTCTCATTTGCTCTTTCTAAAATTTTTGAAATTATCTCCCTTCTTGAATAAAATTTTGAGAATTTTGCCATTTCTTTTGTCCTATCTTTTATTGCTAAGAAGCGAAGGTGAGAAATCAGAATCGGAATTCCAAGATAAATTAAAATACCTAATATAACAATCGGAATCAAAAATTTTACAAATCCCCTTCTCATCTTATCCCCAAAAGTTTTCTTATCTTTTCCTCACATATTTTTATATTTGCATCAGAATAGGAATAGTAGGCTGTTTTTCCTGCCGATTTTGATTTCTCATAATAATTTATTGCGAGTTTATAATTATTTATTGCTGAATTCTTTTCGCCTTTTTCTGCAAGATTTTCTGCAATCTTTTTATAACCATCACCAATTATTGCATATGCGAAGGATTTTAATTCAGGTTCGGTTATTCCTAAATTTATTGCCCTTTGAGCGATATTTATTCCTTCTGCAGGTCTTTGAACCCTTACAAGTAATTCTGATTTTCTTAACAGTGCAAGAATATTATTTTCTTCAATTTTCAAAGCTGTGTCGTAATCTAAAAGAGCCTTTGAATAATTTCCCATCGCTGAATAGATATCTCCCCTTTGAATGTATAAAGAGGCACTTTGAGGAAATTTTGAAATAACAAAATCAACATTTTCAAGTGCTTTTTTATATTCTTTTGTATTATAAAAAAGTTCAACAAGGCGTGTTCTCAATTCCACATCCTCTGTAAATAAACTTTCAGCCTTATAAGCATAAATTAATGCATCCTTATATCTTTTTTCCTTTATAAGAAATAAGGTGTACTTTTTAATTGTTCCTGCATGATCAGGATTTTTTGAAAGAAGGAATCTATATAAACTGTCTGCAAAATTTTTATCATAATCTTCAGATAGGGTTGCAAGATTAAAAATTATAGCAGGATCATCTTTCTTTCTTTCAAGAGCCCTCAAATAATAATATTTACCTTTCCCATAATCTTTTTTACAGAATCCATACAAAAATCCCAATCCTTCATAACCCCTTGAATCATCAGGATATTTAAAAATTACTTGCGAAAACACGCTATCAGCCTGCTCATATTTTCTTAATGCAATATAAGTATTCCCAATTCCAATAAGAGCATCAATAAAATTGGGATCAAGTTTATAAGCTTCTTTATAACTATTTAAAGCATCTTCAAATTTACCCTGCTGATAGTAAGATAGTGCTCTTATGTATGAAGCCTTTGCCTCCTTTAAAGGCTCATATTCCTTTTGTGATGCCTCTTCTTTTTTTTGTGGTGTTGCGCAAAATAACAAGTTTAGAATAATTATTATTTTAACCATTCTCATCGTCTTTTCATGGAGCCGGTGGGATTTGAACCCACGACCTTGAGACTGCCAGCCTCATGCTCTCCCAACTGAGCTACGGCCCCAAAATAAGTTTTAAATTTTAAAAATAATCCCTTTTATAATTCAAGTTACTCTTTTTTTGTCTCCTTTCTTACTTTAACGGCTCTTGGACCTTTTTTACTTTGCTCAATCTCATAAGATACTTTATCACCTTCTTCAAGACTTTTGAATCCTTCACCTTCTATATCTGAGTAATGAACAAATAAGTCTTTTGACCCATCATCCGGTGTTATAAATCCATAACCTTTTTTTGGGTTAAACCATTTAACCCTACCTTTATATCTTTCTGACATCATACACCTCCAAACATTTTGATATTTTAATTATAGGAGTTTATAATATAAAAAGTAAAATGAATGTAATTTTATTTATTTTACTTCTGGCAATTTTTATTGCAGGTTATTTTTTTTATGGAAATTTTTTGTCAAAAATTCTTGGTATTGATGAAAATAGGAAAACACCTGCGTTTTTAAAATTTGACGGGGTCGATTATGTTCCTGCTAAAAACCCGCTTGTTTTATTTGGACACCATTTCTCATCAATTGCAGGTGCTGGTCCTATAATTGGTCCTATTTTTGCCTATATTTTCTGGGGATGGCTTGGAGTATTATTGTGGATTTTATTTGGTTCAATATTATTGGGAGGGGTTCATGATTTTGTTTCTATGTTTATTTCAGTAAGGGAAGAAGGTAAAAGTATAGGAGATATAGCGGAAAAATATATTTCAAAGAGGGCTGGAATTGTATTTTTAATATTTTTATGGTTTGCACTGATACTTGTTATTGCAGTTTTTGCATCACTATGTGCAAAAACATTTGTTTCAATGCCACAAATAGTAATTCCTTCAATAGGTCTTATATTTGTTGCCATTTTTACAGGATTTCTTATTTATAAGACAAAATTTGGACTTTTAAAATCAACAATTCTTGGAATATTTTTGCTTTTTTTGCTTATCATTCTTGGGGAAAAATTTCCAATAAAATTTTTAATTAAAGAAGCCTTTTTAATATGGGTAATAATTCTTCTTTTATATTCCTATTTTGCATCAATACTACCTGTAAATATTTTGTTGCAGCCAAGGGATTATCTTTCAAGTTTTCTTTTGTTTTTTGGAATATCTGTTATGGTTATAGGAATAATTTTAAAACCTGCTCCTTTTAATAATTTGAATTTTTTGAAATTCTCATCACCGGAAGGCTTTTTATTCCCTATCATGTTCATAACAGTTGCCTGTGGAGCAATTTCTGGTTTTCATTCACTTGTTTCAAGCGGAACAACTTCAAAACAGATAGCAAATGAAAAGGATATTAAAAGAATAGGTTATGGTGCTATGCTTCTTGAAGGAATTCTTGCAATGTCTGTTTTATTCATCGTTGCCTTTGGTGTTAAAGAAATCGATTTAGAAAAAACTCCACCTGAATTGTTTTCTATTGGATTTTCAAAAACTGTTTTTTTCTTAGGAAAATATTCTTCTTTTATAGCCCTTTTAATTTTAAATACTTTTATATTAACAACTCTTGATACTGCAACAAGAATAACAAGATTTATATTTCAAGAAATCACAGGATTTAAAAACATATTCATTTCCACATTTATTGTCATCTTAGTAGGTGCTTATTTTTTATTATCAGGAACATGGCAAACCCTATGGCCACTTTTTGGGGCATCAAACCAACTTGTTGCTGCAATTGCACTTTTAACAGGAACTGCCTGGCTTATAAATAAAAGAAAAAATTGTTTAATAACCCTCGTTCCTGCAATAATAATGCTTTTAATAACCCTGTCAGCCCTTATAATAAAAATTTATGAATTTTTGAAATTAAAAAATTATCTTTTATTTTTTGTTAATCTCATCCTCATTTTTTTAGGATTCTTTATAGTTTTTGAATTTTTAAAGAAAAAGGAGAGTTAAATGAAAATTATAATTGGAATATTTTTGATATTTAATTTTAATCTTGAAAAAAAGAAAAGGGAAATTTTAAATCTTGCAAAAAAGGAAGATGTTTTAAAATGGTCTGAATTTATAATTAAATATTCAACAGATTCTGATATTTTAAATTTTAATTATGAAAATTTTATATTGCATTTAAAAGCAATAAAAGAAAATCTTGAAAAAGTAAAATGGAAAGACAAAATAAATGATTATCTTTTATATCATTACATTTTACCCCCAAGGATAACACAGGAGCCCCTTGAAAACTTTACATATATTTATAAAGACACTCTTTTTGAACTTATAAAAGATTTAAAAAATATAAGGGATGCTGTTTTAAAGATAAATGAATGGTGCTATACAAAAATAGAGTATAGACCAACAGATAGATGGGATCAGAATGCAATATCAACAATTAAAAGGGGATTTGGAAGATGTGAGGAGATGACAATTCTATTCATGAAGGCATTAAGAACAGTGTGTATTCCTGTAAGAGAAGTATATACTCCGTGGTGGCCATTTACAGAGAGCAATCATGCATGGTGTGAAGTCTGGACTGGTGATAAATGGGAATTTATAGGTTCTGCAGAACCAACTGATTTAAATTTTGCATGGTTCAGAAATTCTTCAAAAAGAGCAGGAATTATATTATCCCCTGTTTTTGGAGAAGTAAAGAATGAAAGGGAAAAAATTTTTAAAAAGGGAAAAAATTTTACAGTTTTAAATGTTATAGAAAATTATACTTGCCCATATAAAGTTTTTGTTATAGCACCTGAAAACACGATCATTTCTTTTTGTGTTTATAATTATTCTGCCTTTGTTCCAATTTTTGTTGATACATTGAAAGAGGGTAAAAAAGAATATTTAATTGGCAAAAATGATTATTTTATTTATTCTTTTAAAGATTCTTTATGTGATTTTAAAATTTTAAGACCAAAGAAAGATTTAGAAACAATTTATATTTATCTTAATAAAAAAGAATTAAAGGATACATCCTTTTGGTTTTATGTAAAGGAAGAAATTCAAGATACTGAAAAACCTTTATATAAACCAAATTTTGATTCTTTAAATATTATAAGGAAAAAGAATTTTGAAAAAATTACTTATTTTGATACAATAAGTATAAAAAATAAAGGATTGATTAAAATTCTTGAAAATTCAAGAGGAAATAAAGAAAAAATTTTAAAATTCTATAACTCTTTAAATGAGGAAGAAAAAGAATATTTTTTAAAATTTTTTGAAAATGCAGAACCAAAAGACCTTGTTATGATGGATACTATTAATTTAAGAGAAGAAATTAAATACATAAAAAATTCTTTGAATATTTCAAAAAATGCTCCTGACACAATTATTGAAAAATATTTAATCCCTGAGAGAATACTTTTTGAAGAATTTTCTTTTTATAGATATTATCTATTTCAAAAATTTAAAAAATTTTTAAATAAAGATTTAGATAAAACAGTAAATAAAATTTCAGAATGGGTGAAAAAGAATATAAAGGAGGAAAAAGAAAAGGAATTTTTTAGACCCCTTTTAAATCCTTTGTATACTTATAAGATTAGAAAGGGAAGAAATATTGAGAGATATATTTTAATATGTGGAATTTTAAGAAGCCTTGGTATTCCTTCAAGAATAAAATGGAATTATAAAGGTGTATTGTACTGGAATAATGGATGGAAGGAAATAAGTTTTGAAAAGGAAGAAAAAAAGGAAAAAGCATTTTTAACTCTCAAATTCTTAAGAGAAGGAATTAACATTTCAAAGGATTTTGAATATTTTGAAAATTATAGCGTTGTTTCGTTTAAAGAGTATCCTGAGAGACTAGAACCTGATATAATAAAGAAAGATACTTTTCAAATAATAGAACTTGATAAAGACATTTATTACTTATTCTCAGGTTTTAGAAATGCAAAAGGTGATGCCTTTATAAGGATTAAGGAAATTGATTTAAGGGGAAAAGATACGTTAAAAATTTCCTTTGATGTTAGTATTCCTTATAAGGATTTAAAAAAAGGGGAACTTGTTATAAGAAAGTATAAAGGGTTTGAAGAAACTTTTAAAGAGGAAATTGAAAAAGGAAAAGTCCTTTTAATCTTTGTTGATTTAAAGTCAGAAGAATCAAGGAGCACAATTTTAAATGCAAAAGAGGGAATTAACGAATTTGAAGGTAAAATATTTTTCTTTGGAAAGGATGTAGAAGAAATTGAAAAATTTTTAAGGGAAAATAATATAAGAAAAGATAAAATTTATGAAATAGATGATGAAAAGATTAAAAAACTACAAATTAATAAATTCCCTTCAATTTTATATTTAAAGGATAATAGTCCAGTTTTCTGGATAGAAGGTTTAACACTGCATTTAAAAGAACTTCTTAAAATAGAATAATTTTAAATAAATACCTGCAATTTTTTCTAAAATTTCAATCCTTTCAATGCATTCTTCAAAACTTTTGCCCCTTGAAATTATACCATGTTTTTTCCATATCACACATTTATATTTTGAAATTTTTTTTGCATTTTCTCTTGCAAGTTCAATTGAGCCCGGCTTTTTTTCTTTTATAAAACCAACTCCCTCTGGAAAAAAATATTCAAATTCAAAATGAACACCTTTTAAAATTTTATTCAATTCTTTTTCATTTTTTACAAGATGGGAAATTGCAATTATGTTTTCTGGATGAAGATGAAGTAAATAATTTTCTTTTAAATTATTTTTTAAAATTTCCTTATAAGATAGAAAATGAGCAAGGGTTTCACTTGAAGGTTCCTTTCCTTTAATAAGAGTGAATTTATTTTCTTCAATTTTAATCAGGGACAAATTTTTAACAGGATTTTTAATTAAATCTCTTATTTTTGCTCCCTTTGAAGTTATTAGAATATATTTTTCATTTAAAAGGACTGATAAATTTCCTTCACTTGCACATGCCCATTTTTTTTCATGTATAAATTTTGATGCTCTTTTAATTTCTTTTAAAAATCTCCTTAATTTCATCATATTTTTGAATTAAAACACCTCCTATTATAAACAAAAGACCTATTATTGTTGAAATGAGTATTTTTTCTCCTACAAATGTTCTTATGAATAAAAGGGATAAAAAGGGTGAAAAATAAATTAGGATACTTATATCAGATGTTCTTTCTGCATATTTTATTGCTTTTAACCAGAAGATAAATGTTATCCCCATTTCAAATAATCCTACATAAATGCTTCCCAAAATTCCTTTGAGGGAATAAGTTTTTGTAGAAAAAATTAAATAGGTTATTAAAATAAAGGGAAAGCCAAAAAGGAAATTCAAAAATAATTTTAAAACTTCATCCTTTTTATCCTTTAAATTATAAATCCAGTAAATTGCCCATATTATTGAACTTGATAAAGCAAGGAAAACACCAAAAGGATTTTTAAAATTAAGTTCTTTTATTTTTCCTTCTGTTGCAATTATGAATACGCCAATAAATCCAATTATAAGACCAATAAAATGCCCTATTTTTATCTTTTGTTTTAAAATAATTACTGAAAGAATTGAAAGAACTATTGCCCATGTATAGTTCAATGGTTGTGCTTCCTGTGCCTTTAAAAGGGAATAGGCTTTAAATAAAACAGTATAATAAAGAAAAGGATTTAAAAAGCCAAGAATTAATGAACGAATATAATCATTAGTTTTAAGGTTTTTAAAAAATTTTGTTTTTTTCTGTGAAATTAGAATGAAAAACAAAATGATTAATGCGGTTAAAGAAGAAACAAAAAGAAGATATAAAAAGTCTAAATATTTTAAAGATATTTTAAATGCAGAGGCAACAGTTGACCATATCAAAACTGAAAGTATTCCATAAAAATATGATTTTTTCTTGTTATAAGACATTTTATTATTTTAAAGAAAAGGGCTTTTTCATTAAAATTAAAATATGAAATTTGAAGAATTTTTAAAATATGTAAGAGAAAAAGGGGTTGAAAATGGGGTAAGGTCTATCCATGAATCAACAGGAAAATTTTTATCATTTCTAACTTATATTGAATCTACCAAAAAGGAAAATTTAAATATTGTTGAAATTGGAGCAGGAGTTGGATATTCAATGCTTTGTATGTTTTATGGGGTTTTAATATCTGGAAAAAATTGCATGATTCATGGAGTTGAAAGAAGAGAAGAAATTTTTGAAATTGGAAATAAAGTTTTAGAAGAAGCAGAAAAAAAATTAAAAATTAAATTAAAAGATTTTATAAAATTTTATTTAATTGATGCAGAAAATCTTAAAGGAGATGAGTTTGGAGAAATAGATATATTTTTCTTGGATTTGCATAAAGAAGGATATTATCCTGCTCTTTTAAAATTTGAAAATAATATCAAAAAAGACGGAATTGTTATTGCCCATAATGTTTTATCCCATGCAAGGGAGTTAAAAGATTTCTTAAAAGAAATAAATGATAAAGACAAATATATTACTTTTTTCCTTGAGACAGACCCTGCGGGAATATCAATAAGTTTTAAAAAATTTTAAATTCCGAGTACTTCTCCGTATCCTTCTAAATCTAAAAATCCGTGTCCTGAAATGTTAAAGGCTATAACTTTCTTTTCTCCTGATTCTTTACATTTTAATGCCTCATCAATTGCACAGGCTATACTGTATGCTGATTCAGGTGCAGGAAGAAATCCTTCAGTCTTGAAAAATTCTCTCGCTCTTTCAAAAACATATTTCTCATCCTTTGGATAAACCTTAACATCTAAAAGATCTTTATGTCTTAAAAGACTTAAAATTGGTGCAGCACCATGATATCTTAATCCATCACCTTTAATTGGATCCATTTCCTTTTTATGTCCTAAAGTATACATTTTTAGCATTGGTGTAAGTTCGGCATGATCTGCAAAATCATATTTATATTCACCTAATAGGTTTGGAGCAACTTCACTTTGAGCAGCAATAAATTTTATCTTTTTACCTTCTTTTAAAACATCGTAATAAAAAGGAAGAGCAAAACCACCAAAATTTGAACCACCACCAAGGCATGAAATTATTATATCAGGATATTCACCAAAGTATTCAAATTGTTTTTTTGTCTCAAGACCTATTATTGTTTGATGAAGAAGTACATGGTTTAAAACAGAACCCAAAAGATATACTGTGTCAGAGTTTTTATAAGCATCTTCAAGCCCTTCTGATATGGCGATTGCAAGTGAACCCGGGTGCTCGGGATTTTTTTCATAAAGTTTCGTTCCATATTCTGTATTTGGAGAAGGGGAAGCAAAAACTTCTGAACCAAGCATTCTCATAAATATCCTTCTTTCTTTTTTCCATTTATAAACAGCCCTTACCCAGTATACTGTGCATTTTAAACCAAATAGTCTTGCTGCATAAGAAAGGGCAGAACCCCACTGACCTGCACCTGTCTCTGTTACAACCCTTTTATATCCTTCTTTTTTTGCATAATAGCATTGGGCAAGTGCAGTATTAACTTTATGAGAACCTGTAGGGCTATAAAATTCTGCTTTATAATAAAGATGGGCAGGTGTATCAAGATATTTTTCAAGAGCATAGGCTCTGAAAAGGGGTCTTGGTCTGCCTGCCTGCATATAGTAAAATCTTAATTCCTCTGGAATTTCTATCCATCTTTCCTTTGAAAATTCCTGTTTTAAACATTCTTCAAGCATCATCTTTGGCAAATTTTTTATTCTTGATTCACCCTCTGGTGGGTCTTTTGGCTGGGGAAGTTCTTCTGGTAAATCCGGCAATATATTATACCAATGGGTAGGGATTTCCTCTGGCTTTAGATTCACATATTTTATTTTGCTCATTTTTCACTCCTTTCAAATAAAAGATGATAACCTATTGCTATTAAAATTAATGTCCAGCAACCTCTTAAATAAGTTAAAGGATGATATATGCCCGCTGGCCATGAAATTTTAAAAATTTTGAATAAAATTGAAACAAGAAAAAATAAAATACCTATTAAAAATATTATTCTTGATATTTTCATTTTTCACCTCCTTTTAATTTTTATAATTATAAAGTAAAATAATTTTTTTTTGAAATAAAAAAAGTTTTTTGTTATAATTAAAAACTTAAAAAGGAGGAGATATGGCACATAAAAAGGGAATGGGTTCAAGTAAGAATGGAAGGGATAGTCATTCAAAATATCTTGGGGTTAAAAGAGGGGATGGCTCTTTTGTTTTAAGCGGCAGTATCTTAGTAAGACAAAGAGGCACACATTTTTATCCGGGATGGAATGTAGGAAGAGGAGGAGATGATACACTCTTTGCAAAAGTTTCAGGAATTGTAAGATTTGAAAGAAAGAAAGGAAGAGTTTATGTTTCAGTTTATCCTGTAGAGGGTTAAAGATATTCTTAGATTAAAATTAAATGTCCGATAAAATAATAATAAAAGGGGCAAGGCAGCATAATTTAAAAAATATTAATTTAGAAATACCAAAGAATAAACTGGTTGTAATAACAGGTATATCAGGTTCTGGAAAATCTTCTCTTGCCTTTGATACCCTTTATGCAGAAGGGCAAAGAAGATATGTTGAGAGTCTCTCAGCATATGCAAGGCAATTTTTAGGTTTAATGGAAAAACCAGATGTTGATTTGATTGAAGGGCTTTCACCAGCAATTGCTATTGAACAGAGAAAAATAGCAAGAAATCCAAGAAGTACTGTTGCAACAGTAACAGAAATTTATGATTATTTAAGGTTAC
Source organism: Caldifarciminota bacterium (assembly GCA_039803745.1). Classification (GTDB taxonomy): domain Bacteria; phylum Hydrothermota; class Hydrothermia; order Hydrothermales; family Hydrothermaceae; genus JBDRZD01. Next base: position 3,044 of record JBDRZD010000004.1, on the reverse strand, counting down.
TTTTTGCAAGAATAGGAAAACCTTATTGCCCTGACTGCAAAATTCCACTTGAAAAAAGCACATTGGATGAGATAATAAAATATTTAATAGAAAAAGAAAAGGGAAATGAAATAACGATTTTAGCACCTAAAATTAAAGGGAGAAAGGGTGAGTATAGAGAACTTTTTGAAAAGATAAAAAGGGATGGATGGGTAAGGATAAGGGTTGATGGGAAGATATATGATATAGATGAAGTTCCAAAACTTGAAAGATATAAGATCCATTCAATTGAAATAGTTATTGATAGAATAAGTGTTAAAGAAGGAGTAAAGACAAGACTTGCTGATTCAATAGAACAGGGTTTAAGAGAAGGAGAAGGAATAATTAAAATAATTTCAAATGAAAAAGAAGAAAGGGTATTCTCTGAAAAACTTATGTGCCCAAAATGCTCTTTCTCAATTCCTGAACTTGAACCAAGAATGTTCTCTTTTAATTCACCTTATGGTGCCTGTGAAAAATGCTCAGGACTTGGTTTTAAATACGAGATTGATCCAAATTTACTTGTTAATCCAAGGCTATCAATAATGGAAGGCTCTATAAGACCTATAGGGGAACCAAGAGGCTGGCTTTTATATAAACTTGAAAGACTTGCAAGAATTTATAATACTTCCTTAGAAGAAGAATGGAGAAATTTGCCTGAAAAATTTAAAAATGTTGTTTTATTTGGAAAAGAAAACATAGAAGATTTTGACCCTGAAAATCCTGAAAGTGACTATGAATTTTATGAAGGAATAATTCCATTTCTTTTAAGAAAATATAGTGAAACAGATTCTGAATGGGTAATTGAAGAAATAGAAAGGTATTTAGTAAAAAAACCTTGTCCTGTTTGTAAAGGTGCAAGGTTAAAGAGAGAATCTTTATGGGTATTAATAGAAAATAAAAATATATATGAGATAACAAAAATGGATGTAATTTCTGCTTTAAATTTTTTTGAAAATTTAAAATTAAATGAAAGGCAAAAATTAATTGCAAAACAAATTTTAAAAGAAATAAAATCAAGGCTTTCCTTTTTAAAGGATGTTGGTTTAACTTATTTAACTTTGGATAGAACAATTGAAACACTTTCTGGAGGGGAAGATCAGAGGGTAAGGCTTGCAACACAGATTGGCTCTGGTTTAACAGGTGTTATGTATGTTCTTGATGAACCAACAGTAGGACTTCATCCAAGGGATAATGAAAAACTTTTAAATACTTTAAAAAAATTAAGGGATTTAGGGAATACTGTAATTGTTGTTGAACATGACAGGCAAACAATTGAAAGTGCTGATTTTGTAATAGATTTAGGACCAGGGGCAGGTGAAGCAGGCGGCTATGTTGTATTTACTGGAACCCCATCTGAATTAAAAAAATTTAAAAAATCCTTAACAGGACAGTATCTTTCCTATCAAAAGGATGTTCCTGTACCTAAAAAAAGAAGAAAACCTTGCGGTAAATATTTAACAATTTATGGAGCAACTGGTTTTAATTTAAAAAATATAGATGTAAAATTTCCAATAGGATTATTTATATGTGTAACAGGTGTATCGGGTTCAGGTAAAAGCACACTTGTTATTGAAACACTCTATAAGGCTTTGAGAAGAATGCTATATAATTCACCTGAAATTCCATTACCTTATGAAAGGATAGAAGGTATTGAATATATAAATAAAGTTATAAATATTGATCAATCACCAATAGGAAGAACACCAAGGTCAAACCCTGCAACATATACAGGAGTTTTTACACCTATAAGGGAACTTTTTGCATCACTTCCTGAATCAAGAAAAAGGGGATATACACCTGGAAGGTTCAGTTTTAATGTAAAAGGTGGAAGATGTGAAAATTGCTGGGGTGAAGGATTTATAAAATTATCAATGCAATTCTTACCAGATGTTTATATTCCCTGTGATGTATGTAAAGGGAAAAGATACAATGAAGAAACTCTTGAAGTCAAATTCAAAGGATATAGTATTGCAGATATTCTTGATAAAACAGTTGAGGAAGCGTATAAAATTTTTGAAAATATCCCTGCAATAGAAAGAAAATTATCACTTTTAAAGGATGTTGGACTTGGATATATAAAATTGGGTCAGCCAGCAACAACACTTTCAGGAGGAGAGGCTCAAAGAATTAAACTTTCAAAAGAACTTTCAAAAATAGCAACAGGTAAAACTTTGTATATTCTTGATGAGCCAACAACAGGGTTACATTTTGAAGATGTTAAGAATTTATTGAATATTTTACAAAGACTTGTTAATATGGGAAATACTGTGATTGTTATTGAACACAACCTTGATGTAATAAAATGTGCTGATTATATAATTGATTTAGGACCAGAAGGAGGAGAAGAAGGAGGATACTTAGTAGCAGAAGGTCCTCCTGAAGAAATTATAAAAAATGAAAAATCTTACACAGGAAAATTTCTTAAAAAAATTTTAGAAAGAGAAAGAATAGAAATTACTATATAAAAATAAAAAGGGGTGGAAAGGAATAAACCTTTATCCACCCCCTGTTTTGATTATTTAACCTTTATAATCCTGTAAGAGCCAGAATTTTCAGAAGTCTTTAAAATGATAAAGTAAATCCCTGAATTTAAATTACCATCATATCTTATAACATGATTACCTGCTTCCTTTACACCTTTATAAATATCACTTATCTTCTGACCAAGTGTATTGTAAATTGAAATATCAACATTTGATCTATTCTTTAAACTAAAGTAAATAGAAAATGGTCCCTTTCCAATATTCGGATTTATAAAGAAAATATACGGTCTTTCCTTATATGCTTTCTCAGAAACCCCTACAGCCCTCTCAAGATAATAATAATAATTGTTGGGCGGATTCCAATCACCATTAGCATCTCCTGCAACAACATATATCCTTGCACCAACACCTCCTATCTGTGGCCTTGTGCAGGCAAAATGATTCCTTACAATAGGAACAACATATTGAGGGAGTTCTGTCCATGTATTCGTCGCTATATCATATTCCCATACCCTGTTTGTGGCAGTCTGAAGATTAATA
>JBDRZD010000003.1:0-46946 GCA_039803745.1 Caldifarciminota bacterium | reverse complement strand
GAAGGGGTGAAAATTAAAATTAAAAAGGAGGTTTTATGAAAAAATTAATTGCAATTTTAATTTTATTTAATTTTATAGCCTGTTATGCTGTAAGGTATGTTGCCCCTCCGCAGAAAGAAGTGAAATTGATGAGTGAAGTGGAAACAGGGAAAGTAAAACTTACAAAAAGGGTATGGTATGCAGTATGGGGGCTTGTTCCAATTACAGATAATTCAACTGAGGATTTAATTCAAAAATATAATTTAAAAAATGTAAAGGCAAAAAGTTATTTAAGTTTTTTAGATTACATAATTTCCGCATTTACAGGTTATTTTACAATTGTTACTCTTACATTAGAAGTTGAGGGTGAGCCTGCTGAATAAAATTTTAATTTTTTCACCCCTTCTCCATTTGACTTTTTTTATTTTAATACTTTATCTTTAAAACACTTAAAAAGGAGGTTTTTTATGAAAAAACTAATAGCGGGAATGGTGGTGGTAGCCTTTTTAATGGGCTGCCAGGCACCTGCAAAAATAAAGGAAGATATAGAGAGCCTGAAATCAGAAATAACACAGGTAAAAGGAAAAATGACAGAACTTGAAGGAAAAATAACAGAACTTGAAGGAAAAATAACACAGCTTGAAGGTAAAATAACACAGATGGAAGCAAAGACAGGGGCAAAGACACCATCTGCACCAAAGGAAAGCGGAGGTTTACCACCTGTAAGAAAAAAATAGGAGGTGAAAGATGAAAAAATATATAATAGGTTTAGGAATAATTCTTGGAATAGGTATTTATTTTTATGGATGTAAGAAGGGGGAGGTTCCAGAAACTCCAAATGTTCATACAGTAAAAGTTATTCAAAATGGAGCAGGATTAAGATTTGAATGGGATCCTGTAGATAATGCTGATGGATACAGGGTATATGCTGATGGAAATCAGGTATATGAAGGAACAAATACTTATTATGAGTTGACAACACCTGCTATGGAAGTTGAAATTGTTGCTTATAATGATGAAGGAGAATCAGACCCATGGGTAGGGGATTATACACCTAAATCAACAGCAAATGTTACTGTTTATGATGCCCTTGATCCTGATCCAGAACATCCTTCTTATGTAGAATTTGTAAATGGTGTTGCTACACCAAGAAATGTTAATTTTAAAGAACAGGCATGGATGCTATTTTATAAGGATTCTGTGAGAACAAATGTTCATAATAATCCTGATATAGATGCGGCATTTTCAGAAATTTCAGGGAACTGGGAAGATGCAAAACTTGCGCCTGGTGTAGGAAATTATATTACTGCTCAACCAGCTATGGAGGGAGCCGCTTATTATATATGGTTTGATTTTGAACCAATCAATACAATGGGTGAAGAGGATTATTTTGCAAAAATGTATATTTCTGCAAAATCAGGTTATCAATATACAGTTAGTTTCTATTTCCAGACTACAAAAGGGCTTCGCTGGCTTAAGACAAAGTAAAAAATATATATTCTTAAAAAAGTGGGGGAGGCTTTGTCCTCCCCCTTTTTATTTTATAAACGCCCCCGGCAGGACTTGAACCCGCAACCCTCGGATTAGAAATCCGATGCTCTATCCCCTTGAGCTACGGGGGCGAAGATTTTTATAATAAGGTAAATTTCTTTTAATTTTCAATTATCTCAAATTTTAAAATTCCATTTTCTTCTTTCACTTTTATCTTTTTACCTTTTGAGACTTTTCCTTCAATAATCATTTTTGCTATTTCATTTTCAATATATCTTGATATAACCCTTCTAAGTGGTCTTGCACCAAAATTTGGATCATAGCCTTTTCTAAGTAGAAAAATTTTAGAAGATTCTTCAAATTCAATTTCAATTCCTTTTTCAATTAAATTTTCTTTAACTCTTTCTAAAAGAAGGTCAATTATTTTGAGAATTTCTTTTTCACCAAGAGGATTAAATATCACTATCTCATCAATCCTGTTTATGAATTCAGGCTTAAAATAGTTTTTTATTTCCTGCATTGCAAGAATGTATCTTTCTTCATAACTTTTTTCTTCATCTAAGAGTTTATCACCTGCTATGTTTGATGTCATTATTATTATTGTGTTTTTAAAATCAACAACATGCCCCTGTGCATCTGTTAATCTTCCTGCATCAAATACCTGTAACAGAATATTTAAAACCTCTGGATGTGCCTTTTCTATTTCGTCAAAAAGTATAACCTGGTATGGTCTCCTTCTTACTGCCTCTGTTAACTGTCCTCCTTTTTCATATCCTATGTATCCTGGTGGTGCACCAATAAGCCTTGATACTGCATGTTTTTCCATATATTCCGACATATCAATTCTTATTAAGGCATTCTCATCATTGAATAAAAACTCTGCAAGTTTTTTTGCAACATGGGTTTTGCCAACACCTGTTGGTCCTAAGAATAAAAAAATACCTATCGGTTTTTGAGAACTTGCTATACCACTCCTTGACCTTCTTATTGCATTTGCAATTACTTCAATTGCTCTATCCTGTCCAATCACCTTTTCTTTAAGCTTTTCTTCCATCCTCAAAAGTTTCTTTGCCTCATCTTCTAATAAGTTTGTAACAGGTATTCCTGTTTGTTTTGAAACAATATAGGCAATATCGTTTTCATCAACAACATCATCAACTTTTACTCTTTTTTCCCATTCCCTCTTTTTCTCTTCAAAAATTTTCTTATAATTTTCAATTTTTTCTTTCACCTTTTTTGCCCTTTCTTCATCCCCGTATTTTATACTTATTTTTCCTTCTTCCTCAAGTTTTTCCATTTCTTCTTTTAATGATTTCAAATCCTGTGGCATTTCAGAAAATTTCATTTTTGTATAACTGCATGCTTCATCAAGTAAATCTATTGCTTTATCTGGTAATTTTCTTCCTGTTAAATACCTTGCGGAAAGTTTTGCACTTGCTATAATTGCTGCATCAGTTATTTTTACTTTATGGAATATTTCGTATTTAGGCTTTATTCCCTTTAATATTTCAATCGTTTCTTCAATAGTTGGCTCCCTTACATAAACAGGTTGGAATCTCCTTTCAAGAGCACCGTCTTTTTCTATATGTTCTCTGTATTCATCAAGTGTTGTTGCACCTATCACCCTTATTTCTCCTGAAGCAAGAGAAGGTTTTAAAAGGTTTGCTGCATCAAGAGCACCCTCTGCAGCCCCTGCACCTACAAGCGTATGAATTTCATCAATAAAAAGTATTATTTCATCTTTTTTTCTTTTGACTTCTTCTAAAACACTTTTTAATCTCTCTTCAAATTCACCCCTGAACTTACTCCCTGCAACAATCGCACCCATATCAAGTGCAAGTATTCTTTTATTCTTTAAAGCATCAGGGACATTCCCTGAAACTATTCTCTGAGCAATCCCATAAACAATAGCAGTTTTCCCAACCCCTGGCTCACCTATTAAAACAGGATTATTCTTTGTTTTCCTCAAAAGAACTTGCATAACCCTTGTCATTTCCTCTTCTCTTCCAATAACAGGATCAATTTTTCCTTCTTTTGCAAGTTTTGTGATATCTATTGTATACCTTTCAAGGGCTTTATACCTTGACTCAGCAGATGGATCAGAAACCCTTTGTGTCCCCCTTATTTCATAAAGTGCTTTATATATTTTTTCTCTATCAATATTAAAATCTCTAAAAATTCTATTTGTTTCACCATCACTTATATCTGTCATTGCCAGCAAAAAATGTTCCTGCGCAATATATTCATCATTCAATCTTTTTGCTTCTTCTTCCGCATTTTCAAAGAGCCTTTGAAGTCTTGGAGTTATATAAACCTGAAAAAGAGGGCTTCCCTCCCTTTCAATTACAGGCATTTTCTTTAAATTTTTTAAAAGCCTTTCCTTTAATGTATAAACAGGAATATTTAACTTTTTAAATATTTCAGTAACAACACCATCTTCCTGCTCTAAAAGAGAATAAAATAGATGTTCAACATCAAGTTGGGAATTTTTGAGTTTCATTAAAAGTTCCTGTGCCCTTGCAATTGCCTCTTTTGCTCCTTCAGTAAACTTATCAATCCTCATTTTCTCACCTCCAAAAATTTGCTTTAAAAATACATTAAAAAAATGAGTTTGTCAAGTTTTGATTTTTTAATATATTTCCTTTATAATTATATATCTTTATTTGGGCCATTAGCTCAGGTGGCAGAGCACCGGATTTTTAATCCGGGGGTCGGAGGTTCGAATCCTCCATGGCCCATCTTTTAAGAATATTTTCAAAATAAGAAATTTAGAAATAATTCCTTATAAAAATAAGTTTTTGATAAGAGACCCTCTTGGAATTTCAAATGAAATGATTTTAAATAGGGAATCTTTTTTACTTTTATCACTCCTTGATGGTGAAGAAAAAATAGAAAATATAAAGTCAAAATTTTTAAGAAATACAGGAATAATTCTATCAGATGCAGAAATTATAAATTTTATTAAAGAGATGGAAAGAAATTATATTTTCTTAGATGAAAATTTTTATAAGAAAATTGAGGAAGAAAAAAAGAAAATTGAAGAAGCACCTTTTAAAGAAATAAATGTAAGATTTGACTTTGAGAGAATTAGAAAAGAAATTGAAAAAATTGATTTTAAAGATGGTGAAGATTTAAAGGGAATTATAGTACCCCATATTGATATGAATGTTGCTCTTGATACATATTTAAAATCTTATTCCTTTATAAAAAATTTGAACAAAAGAATCTTTTTGATATTCGGAGTTCCACATTTTTATTCAGAGAGGATTTTTTCAGTTTTTAAAAAAAATTACAGGATAAAAGAGAAGATAATAAAAATAGAGGAGAAAATTATGGAAAATTTAGAGAATAATTTTGGCTCCCAAATTTTTAACGATATTATAAGTTTTAAAAATGAGCATTCAATTGAATTTCCCATAATATTTTTAAGCGTATTAAGAGATGATTTTTATATAGTCCCCTTCCTTGTTTCTAAAGAAAGTATGGATGAATTAAAGAAAATAGCAAATGGGATTTTTAATTCAATAGAGCCTTTTATAAATGATATTTTTTTAATTTCAAGTATTGATTTAAGCCATGTGGGAAGAAAATTTGGCGATGAGGAAATATTTGATGTAACACAAATTGATTTAAAATACATTGAACATTTAAAGAATATAGAAAATGATGAGGCATTTAAATTTTTGGAAGAAAGAAATAATTTTACAAAGATTGATGGAATTTATACAAATTTTTTATTCCTTGAAGTTTTAAAATTTATGGGAGTGAAAAAAGGCGAAATGATTGATTATAAAATATATCATGAAGAGATCACAAGTTCAATTGTGAGTTATACTTCAATAATTTTTAAATAGGAGGGAGTATGAAAAAAGGCAGACCTCATGTCACAATTTTAAAAAGAAAAAGAAAAAGGAGGGAAAAAATAAGGAAATTGAGGGAAAAATATTTACTTGCTCAAACCGAGGAAGAGAGAAGAAAGATTATTGAGAAAGCATTGAAGGTAAATCCCTATATTACCGAAAAAGAATTTTTAGAACCTATAAAAGATAAGATTGAGAAAAAAATTAGTAATCCTTAATATTTTTTAAAAGGAGTTCTCTTATCTCTTTCGGATTTCCTTTTCCTTTTAATTTTTTCATTGTTTCACCAATTAAAAATCCAATTATTCCTTCCTTCCCACTTTTATATTTTAAAACTGCCTCTTTATTTTCCTCTAAAACTTCTTTAACAATTTCTTCAATTAAACCTTCCTCTTTTATTATTTTTTTCTTTTCTTCTTCGATCATCTTAAATATATCTTCTTTTCTTTCAACTTTTCTTTTTAAAATCTCTTTTCCTATATTTCTTGGGAGTTCATTTTCACATACATTTTTTATTAAAACAGAAAGTTCAAAAGGAGTGATTTGAATTTCTTTAATATTTTCAGGTTCTGTATAAGCAAGGATTTCGGTTAAAATCCAATTTGCCACTTCTTTTGGATTGTAATAATTTTTAAGGGTTTCTTCAAAGAATTCAGACAGTTCCTTCTCGGATGTTAAAATTTCTGCTTCTTTCTCATTTAAGGAATACTCTTTTATAAATCTTATTTTTTTATTATAAGGTAATTCAGGTAATTTTCTTTTTAATTCTTCTATAGTTTCTTTATCTATTTCAAGGGGTGGTAAATCAGGTTCAGGGAAATACCTGTAATCGAGTTCCTCTTCTTTTATTCTCATTATTCTTGTTTCTTTTTTGAACTCGTCCCATAGTCTTGTTTCCCTTTTTATTTTTTCTCCTCTTTTTAAAATTTCCTTCTGCCTTTCTATTTCATAAGAGAGTGCCTCTTGAAAGGCTTTTAAGGAATTCAAATTTTTAAGTTCAACTCTTTCATTTGGAGGAATAGATATGTTTGAATCAACCCTGTACATTCCCTTTTCCATATCACATTCTGATATATCAAGGTATCTTAATAATTTTCTTAGTTCTTTTAAAAAAGTTAATGCTTCGGAAATTGAACTTATAAAAGGTTTTGTAACGATTTCAAGAAGCGGTATTCCGCATCTATTAAAATCAAGGAGAACTTCGCCTTTTTCAGTGTATATTGATTTTGCAGTTTCTTCTTCAATATTTACTCTATCGATTAATATTTTTTTGTTATCTATTTCTAAATATCCTCCTTCTCCTATACTTGCTTTATACTGTGTTATTTGATATCCTTTGGGCAAATCCGGATAAAAATAATTTTTTCTTGTGAATATTGAGACCTTATTTATTTCTGAGTTTAATGCAAGGCATAAAAGAATGCTCTTTTTGATAGCCTCTTCATTAGGAGATGGTAATGTACCGGGTTCTCCAAGACAAACAGGACATATTCGTGTATTTGGCTCACCACCATATTCATTTTTACAACTGCAGAACATTTTACTCTTTGTTTTTAATTCAACATGGATTTCAAGCCCTATCTTAATCTCCATATTTTTCTTTTATAAATTTTTCAATCTCAAGAGAAAATTTAAATAACCTTGCTTCATCAAGTGGTCTTGCCATAATTTGTATTCCAATTGGAAGACCTTCTTTATTCTTTCCACAGGGTATTGAAATTGCGGGTATCCCTGCTAAGTTAGCAGAAACAGTAAAGATATCTGCTAAATAAAGTTTTATTGGATCTTCTATTTTTTCACCTATTTTAAAAGGAGGGAAAGGAGAAGTTGGAGTTATTATAAAATCAACCTCCCCAAAATTTTTTATAAATTCTTCAAGTATTAAAGTTCTTGCCTTTTGCGCTTTTAAATAATATTCTTCATAATAACCACTCCTTAAAACAAAAGCACCCATTAATATTCTCCTTATAACCTCTTCTCCAAATCCCTTACCCCTTGTTTTTTTGTAAATATCTTCAAGATCCTCCCCCTTTTCCCTTAATCCATATCTTATCCCATCAAATCTTGCAAGATTTGAAGATGCTTCTGCACCTGTTATTATATGATATACAGGAATCGCTATCTTAAATGTTTCCATATTAATTTCTTTCAAATTATAATTTTTAATCCTTGCAAATTCTCTTACAGTTTCATCAATTCTATTTCTTATTTCTTCATCAACTCCATCTTTTAAGAGATTTTCAGGATATCCTATTTTGAATTTTATTTCTTCTTCGGGTATCTCTTCTATTGGATAATTTAAAGTTGTTTTATCCTTTTCATCATAACCTGCTATTATTTTGAAAATAATCCAGGCATCCATCACATCTTTTGTGATCGGTCCTATTTGATCACAAGATGAGGCAAAAGCCACGAGTCCAAACCTTGATACTCTTCCATATGTAGGTTTAAATCCAACAAGACCCGTAAAACTTGCTGGCTGTCTCACAGAGCCACCTGTATCAGAACCAAGTGCAGCAATACAGAATCCAGCAGCAACACTTGCAGCAGAGCCACCAGAAGAACCACCTGGAACATATCCCTTTTTTAACGGATTTTGAACCGGTCCAAAATAAGAATATTCATTGCTTGAACCCATTGCAAATTCATCCATATTTGTTTTTCCGAGTATTATTGCATTTTCATTCAAAATTTTTTCAACAGCAGTTGCATTGTATGTTGCTATATAACCTTCAAGTATTTTTGAAGCACATGTCAAAGGCTTACCTTTTACACATATATTATCTTTTATAGCAATTGGTATTCCGAATAATAAACCAGTGGTTTCTTTATTTTTTATCTTTTCATCAAGTTTTTTTGCTTTTTCAAAACTCTCTTCTTCAAAAATTGTTATAAAAGAATTTATTTCTTTATCTTTTTCTTTTATTCTTTTAAAAATTATTTCAATTACCTCGCTCGGTAAAATTTCTCCTTTTTTATATTTATGAGCTAAAATATGGGCTGGAACATTTATTTCTTTCATTTCTTTTTAAATTCTTTTATTGGAGAGAATGCTCTCAGGAATCTTTCTATTTTTTCAGGAAAATTTTCTATTATTCTTTCTTTATTTTCAAAATCTAAGGGTTCGTCTTTTCTTAAATATAATTTATGAAATCCTGAATGAATGAAAGGTTTATAATTTTTTAAATCAATTTCATCAAGTGTTTTAAAGAAATCAAGCATTTTTTGAATATGCTCTATATACTTTCTCTTATCCTTTAGCTCTATTTTTAATAAATTTGAGAGTATTTCTAATTCTTTTTCAATATTCAATTTTCAAGATTTTTTCTAAAATAAAAAGATAATTTTTAAATATCAAATTCCAAATATTTCCTTTATCTTTTCTTCAATATGATGCTTTGGAACAGCACCTATTATCCTTCCAACTTCTTTGCCATCCTTAAAGAAAATCAATGTTGGAATACTCATTACTGATAAAAGAGAGGGTGTTTTTGGATTTTCATCAACATTTAATTTATAAAATTTAATTTTCTCATTATACTTCTCTGATAATGCTTTTAAATGGGGTTCGATCATCTTGCATGGATGACACCATTCTGCCCATAAATCAATTATTACCGGATCCGAAGATTTTATTACTTTTTCTTCAAAATCTTTATCATTAAGAATTTCTATTGCCATAAGATAAAATAAAATAGCGGGGGCGGGATTTGAACCCGCGACCTTGGGGTTATGAGCCCCACGAGCTACCAGGCTGCTCCACCCCGCGGTAAATAAAGATTATAAATATTAAAGGAAAAGATATTTTTATGTCAAGTTGACAAATTTGTTTAAAATCTATTAAAATTAAAAACTTAAAAAAACTTTAAAATTGCGAAATTTAAAAATACAAATGGGGTGAATTATGCCTACTATTAATCAACTTGTTAGAAAAGGTAGAAAACTAAAGAAAAAAAAATCAAGGTCACCTGCACTTGAAGGGTGTCCTCAGAAAAGAGGGGTTTGTATAAGAGTTTATACAACTACACCCAAAAAACCGAACTCTGCTTTAAGAAAGGTTGCGAAAGTCAGGCTTTCAAATGGTAAGGAAATTATCGCCTATATTCCAGGAGAGGGTCATAATTTACAGGAACACTCCGTTGTTCTTGTCAGGGGTGGAAGGGTTAAGGATTTGCCGGGTGTAAAATATCATATAATAAGAGGAAAATATGATTGTGCAGGTGTTGAAGGAAGAAAACAAAGTAGAAGTAAATACGGAACAAAAAGACCTAAAAAATAAAGGAGGAGAAAATGAGAAGAAGAAGGGCTCCTTTAAGAGAAATACCTCCTGATCCTCTCTACAATTCGCCTCTTGTAATGAAATTTATAAATAATTTGATGTGGGATGGTAAGAAAAGCCTTGCAATGAAAATATTTTATAGTGCCCTTGAAAAAATAAAGGAATATACTCAGGAAGAGGGTATTAAAGTTTTTGAAAAAGCAATAGAAAATGTAAAACCACTCCTTGAAGTAAGACCAAGAAGGGTAGGGGGTGCTACATATCAGGTTCCTGTTGAAGTTCCACCAAGAAGACAGATATCTCTTGCGATAAAATGGATAATAAAGGCTGCGAGAGAAAGACCGGAAAAGAGGATGATTGAAAGACTCGCAAAAGAATTAATTGATGCATCAAAAAACGAAGGAAGAGCAGTTAAGATTAGGGAAACTACTCATAAAATGGCTGAAGCAAACAGGGCGTTTGCGCATTTTAGATGGTAATCATGGATAAAAGCAGGATAAGAAATATAGGATTTGCTGCTCATATAGATGCGGGAAAGACAACTACAACAGAGAGAATACTTTATTACACAGGTAAGATTCACAGAATTGGTGAAGTTGACGAAGGGACTGCTACAATGGATTATTTAGAAGAAGAGAAAAAAAGAGGAATAACTATATGGTCAGCAGCCACTACATGTTATTGGAAGGATTATAGGATAAATATAATAGATACACCAGGTCATGTGGATTTTACTGCGGAAGTTGAAAGGTCTTTAAGGGTTCTTGATGGTCTTGTTGTTCTTTTCTGTGGGGTGGGAGGAGTTGAACCACAATCCGAAACTATATGGAGGCAAAGTGAAAAGTTTAATGTTCCCAAAATAGTTTTTATAAATAAGATGGATAGAGTAGGTGCTGATTGTTTTAGAGTATTAAGGGAAATAAGGGAAAAATTTGCTGTAAATGCCCTTTTAATGCAGCTGCCGATAGGAATGGAAACAGAATTTAAAGGAGTTATTGATCTTATTACTTCTAAAAAATTTATATGGGACATAGATGAGCTTGGTGAAAAATATAGAGAAGAGAATGTGAAGGGTGAGGAGATAGAAAAATGGAGAGAAGAGATTTTTTTATCATTAGGCGAAATTGATGAAAGAATTGCAGAATCATACCTTGAAAACAAAGAATTAAAAATTGAGGATATAAGAAAGGCTATAAGGAAAGGAGTAATTGAGAACAAGATAGTTCCTGTGTTTATTGGTGCTGCTTTAAAAAATAAAGGAATACAGCCACTTATAGATGCAATATGTTATTATCTTCCCTCGCCATTAGACAGAGGTAATTTAATTGGTAAAAACCCAATTACACAAGAAGTAGTAGAAAGAAAACCTCTTGATGAAGAACCTTTTAGCGGAGTGGTTTTTAAAATTCAGATGGATAGAAAACTTTATAAACTTTTATATGTTAGAATTTATTCTGGAAAGATAAGACAGGGCGATAAAGTAATGAATCCAAGAACAAATGAAATATTCAGGATTCAGAGAATCTATCTTCTCCATGCAAATAAGAGGAATGCTTTAGAAGAAGCAAGTGCGGGTGAGATTGTGGGGATAGTAGGTGCAAAAGAAGTAAAGACAGGTGATACTTTATGTTCTGTAGATAGTCCAGTAATTTATGAAGAAATGCTTTTCCCGGAGCCACTTGTATCAATTGCTGTTGAACCAAAAAAGATTAGCGATTTACCGAAACTTGAGGAGTCTCTTAATTTTGTTTTTGAAGAAGATCCAACTTTCAGGGTAAAAAAAGACGAAGAATCAGGTCAATTTATATTGAGTGGAATAGGGGAGTTACAACTGGAAGTTATTCTTGAGAGAATAAAAAGGGAATTCAATGTGGAATTTAAATCAGGTAAGCCTCAGGTGGCTTATAGAGAAACAATTTCATTACCCAGTGAAGGTTATTGTAAATTTTTAAGGAAAATTCATGAAGTGCATCACTTTGGAGAAGTTTTACTTTCTGTTTTCCCGAATCCAAAAAAGGGTAATTATATCAATATACCTGATAAAATAGAGCCTGAATTTAAAGAGATTATTAAAGATGCTGTAAACACAGTTTTGCTTTTTGGACCTGTTGCAGGATATCCTGTAACAGATGTGAGGATTGAATTTAAAAAGATTTCACAAGGCACGAATGTCACTCCTTTGGGGCTTGGAAATGCAACCCAAGAGGCTTTGAGAGATGCTCTTTCTAAAGCGAATCCCATATTACTTGAACCCATCGTAAGAGTGGAGATAAGTGTGCCCACCGAATTCCTTGGTAATGTTGTTAGTGATTTAGGTGCGAGAAATGCTTCTTTGAGAAAAATTGTGAGGATTTCAGATGTTTTGCAAAGAGTCTCAGCAGAAATTCCTTTAAGGGAAATTTTTGGATATGCTACAATTTTGAGGTCATTAACTCAGGGAAGGGGTAATTTCTGGATGGAGATATCTCATTTTGCCCCTGTCCCTGAAGAGGTGAAAAAGAAAATAATGATTTTTTAAGGAGGTGTAAAAATGGCAAAGCAGAAATTTGAAAGGACAAAACCCCATGTAAATGTGGGTACAATAGGACATATTGACCATGGTAAGACAACCCTCACTGCTGCGATAACAAAAGTTCTCGCAACAAAAGGACTTGCACAGGAAAAGTCTTATGAAGAAGTGGCAAAGGCTGATGTTAAACTGTTTAGAAGAGATGAAACAAAAATTCTCACTGTAAACCTTGCCCATATTGAATACGAAACAGAAAAAAGACATTATGCTCATATAGACTGTCCTGGACATCATGATTATGTAAAAAATATGATTACTGGCGCTGCCCAAATGGATGGTTCAATTCTGGTTGTTGCTGCTACTGATAGTGTAATGCCTCAAACAAGGGAACACACTCTTCTTGCAAGGCAGGTAAATGTTCCTTATATAATTGTTTTTATAAATAAAACTGACGCAGTTGATGACCCTGAGCTTGTTGACCTTGTAGAAATGGAAGTCAGGGACCTTTTGAACAAGTATGAATTTCCTGGTGATGAAACACCTGTGATAAAAGGAAGTGCATTAAAGTGCCTTCAATGCGGTTGCGGAAAAAGGGAGTGTCCTAACTGTGGTCCTATATGGCAACTCCTTGACGCAATGGATAGTTTCATACCTGAGCCAAAAAGGGAAATTGAGAAACCATTTCTTCTTGCAATAGAGGATATTTTCTCAATCACAGGAAGAGGCACTGTTGTTACAGGAAGGGTTGAAAGAGGAAGAATTACACCGGGGCAGGAAGTGGAAATAGTAGGATTTGGTCCTACAAAGAAAACAGTCGTAACAAGTATTGAAATGTTTAGAAAGACACTTGATGAAGGGATTGCAGGCGATAATGTGGGATTACTTTTGAGAGGAATAGGTAAAGATGAAGTAGAAAGAGGTATGGTGGTTGCAGCTCCTGGTTCTATTACACCTCATACAAGGTTTAAAGCAGAAGTTTATGTATTAACAAAAGAAGAAGGCGGAAGACATACCCCGTTCTTTACAGGATACAGACCACAGTTTTATTTCAGGACAACTGATGTAACAGGTACAATTAAGCTTCCAGAGGGAAGAGAGATGGTCATGCCGGGTGATCATGTGAATCTTGAAGTTGAGCTTATGTATCCGGTAGCCCTTGAAAAAGAATTAAGATTTGCTATAAGAGAAGGTGGTAGAACAGTTGGTGCAGGAATTGTTACAGAAATAATAGAATAAAAATAAATGGAACAGAAAATAAGAATAAAATTACAATCTTTTGATCCAAGGCTTTTGGATAAGTCTGCTAAAAGGATTGCAATGACTGCAAGAGTAACAGGTGCAGAAGTTTCGGGACCAATACCTCTTCCTACAAAAAGAACCCTTATAACAGTTATTCGCTCTCCTCACATTGATAAAAGGTCAAGGGAACAATTTGAATTAAAAGTGCATAAAAGACTTATAGAAATAAGGAATCCCACACCTGATACAATTGACAAACTTTCAAGGGTTGAAATACCTGCAGGGATAGATATTGTTATAAAGGTGGTTTAAAATGTGCGGGATAATTGCTAAAAAAATTGGAATGACACGTCTTTTTGATGAGGATGGGAATGTTATTCCTGTTACTGTTTTAGATTTTTCTGAGTGTTATGTCCTTGATATAAAAAATAAAGAAAAGGATGGATATAATGCTGTAAGACTCTGTTTTGGAAATGTTAAACAGAGAAAAATAAATAAACCTACATTAGGTGTTTTCAAGAAAGTTTTTGGTGAAAGGGAATTCTACCCAGCGAGAATCATAAAGGAAATAAGAACTGACGAAATAGATAAGCTGGTTCCTGGTGAAAAAGTAAAAGTTAATGAAATTTTTCAAATCAAAGAAAAAGTTGATGTTATTGGAAAAACAAAAGGAAGAGGGTTTGCAGGTGTTGTGAAAAGATGGGATTTTAAAGGTGGTCCGGATTCACATGGTTCAATGTTTCATAGAAGACCGGGTTCAATAGGTCAAACAACTGATCCAGGAAGAGTTTGGAAAGGTAAGAAAATGGCTGGTCATTATGGAAATGAAAGGGTTACCATCCATAACCTTGAGGTTGTCAAAATAGATCAGGAAAAAGAAGTTATACTTTTAAAGGGAGCTGTCCCGGGTCCTCGTGGAAGCTATGTAATCATAAGGAAGGCAAAAAGAAGGAGATTATAAAATGGCAATAAAGGCGCCCCTTTATAATTATAAAGGAGAAAAAATAGGTGAAATAGATTTAAGAGAAGATATATTCGGTTATACTCCAAATGTTCATCTATTATGGGAATATGTAAGAATGTATCTTGCCAATCAAAGGCAAGGAACAGCATGTACAAAAACAAGGGGCGAAGTTAGTGGAGGAGGAAGAAAACCCTGGCCTCAGAAACATACAGGTAGAGCAAGACATGGTTCTATCCGCTCCCCTATTTGGCGCAAAGGTGGAGTCGTATTTGGTCCAAAGCCAAGGGATTACCATTACCAGATGCCAAAGAAGGCAAAAAGACTTGCAACAAAACACGCTCTTTCTGATAGAGCAAAGGAAAATAGAATAATAGTTATTGAAAATTTCTCTTTTTCAAATGGAAAAACAAAGGAAGGTATTGAGCTTCTTAAAAAAATAGGCATTTATGGAAAAAAAGTACTAATTGCACCTGATAAAATGAGTTCTGAAATTGTTTTACCTTTAAGGAATATTGAGAAAGTAAGGATAATGCCAGGTAAAGATTTGAATGCTTATGAAGTCCTCAATTGTGAATATGTTCTTTTTACAAAAGATGGACTAAATCAATATATTGAATTTCAGGGGAGTAAAAAATGAAAAGTTCCCAAGACATTATTATTGAACCAATTTTAACAGAAAAAAGTGTCCATTTAAGGGATAAATTTAATCAGTATATTTTTAAGGTAGCAAAAGATGCAACAAAGCCACAAATAAAAAAGGCAATTGAAGAACTTTTCAAAGTTAAAGTTTTAGAAGTAAAAGTAGTGAATGTAAAGCCAAAAAGAAGGAGAATAAGGACAAGAAGATACGGATATACCTCTTCCTGGAAAAAGGCGTATGTAAAATTAAAAGAAGGTGACAGAATAAGAATTTTTGAAGGAGCATAAAAATGGGAGTAAAAAAATTTAAACCTTTTACACCCTCAAGAAGATTTATGACAGTCCTTGATTTTTCAGAAATCACAAAAAAAGAACCTGAAAGATCTCTTTTAGTGCCCTTAAAGAAAACAGGTGGGAGAAATAATCAGGGAAGAATTACTGCAAGGTTTAGAGGCGGAGGGCATAAAAGGTTATACAGGATAATAGATTTTAAAAGGGACAAAGATGGGATCCCTGCAAAAGTTTTAAGTATAGAATATGACCCAAACAGAACTGCCTGGATTGCTCTTCTCCAGTATAAAGATGGTGAGAAAAGATATATTATTGCTCCTGACGGAATTAAACCCGGTGACGAAGTAATTTCTGGATCAGGTGTTCCACTTAAAATAGGTAATGCATTACCCCTCGCTGAAATACCAGAAGGAATAGAGATTCATAATATAGAACTTGTTCCAGGTAAAGGAGCACAACTTGTAAGGTCCGCTGGAAATGCTGCAATAATATTATCAAAAGAAGGGAATTATGCTCATGTTCAACTTCCTTCTGGTGAAATAAGACTTATAAATTTAAAATGTAAGGCAACAATTGGAAGGGTGAGCAATCCTGATAATGAACTTGTGGTTATAGGAAAAGCAGGTAGAAAGAGATGGATGGGAATAAAGCCTCATGTAAGGGGTACTGCTATGAATCCATGTGATCATCCACATGGAGGAGGAGAGGGAAGAACAAAAGGTAAAATACCAAAAAGTCCATGGGGATGGTATACAAGGGGCAAAAAAACCAGGAAAAAGAGGAAGTCCTCGGACAGGTTTATAATAAAGAGGAGAAAATAGATTTTTCAATAGATTCTTACGATTATCCTCTAACCCCAGACTTTATTGCTCATTATCCTCTTTTAAAAAGAGACGAAGCAAAATTACTTGTATATAATAGTGTGAGGGATAAAATAGAACATACTAAATTTAAGTTTATTAAGAAATATTTTAAAAGGGGCGACCTTCTTATACTTAATAATACAAAAGTTATACCTGCAAAAATTTTTGCTAAAAAAGAAAGTGGGGGTAAAGTAGAAATATTGTTTCTTGAGAAAATAGATAAGAATAAATTTAAGGCACTTATTAAGGGGAAAAATGTTAAAGATAAAAAAATTTATGCAGGAGATTATATTTTAAAGTGTTATAAAGAAAAAGATTTCTATCTTTGTGAAATTGAAAATGGTGAATGTAGGAGCTTAATAAAAGAAGAAGGTTTCATGCCTTTACCACCTTATATAAAAAGGAAACCAGAAGAGATTGATAAAATTTATTACCAAAGTGTATTTGCCAAAAAAGAAGGTTCAATAGCAGCTCCCACTGCATCCTTACATTTTACAAAAAATCTTTTAGAAGAAATAAAAGAAGAAGGAGTAAGGATAGCATATATAAATTTAAAAATCGGGAAAGGGACTTTTGCGTTGGTAAAAGAAAAGGATATAAGAAGATGGAAAATGGAAGAAGAGTATTATGAGATACCAGAGAAAACAATTTTTGAGATTGAGAAAATAAGAAAAGAAAATGGGAGAATTTTTGTATGTGGTACAACTTCTGTAAGAGCATTAGAAAGTTATGGACTCACAAAAATTAAAAAAGGTTTTACGAATTTGTTTATTTACCCAGGTTTTAAATTTATTTTTACAGATTGTATTATCACAAATTTTCATTTTCCAAAATCAACAAATTTGATCTTAATTTGTGCATTTGCAGGGAGAGAAAAAGTATTAAACTTATATGAAATTGCAAAAAGAGAGAATTACAGGTTTTTAAGTTATGGTGATGCTATGCTTATAATTAAAAAAGATTGACTTATTTTTTAAAGTATATTATAATTTAAATATTTAAAATGGCATTTTTTATTATAGGACTGGGAAGATTTGGAAGTGCGTTAGCGAAAAGTTTGGGTGAAAAAGGAGCTGAAGTAATTGCAATAGATAAGGATGGTGAAAAAGTGAACGAAATAGAGGAATTTGTTACAAAAACTTATGTTATGGATGCTACGAATGAAAAGGCAATTTCTTCTACTGGGATTGGGGATGCTGATACAGCAATTGTTTGTATTACAAATGATATAGAGGCAAGCATTTTAGCATGTATGATATTAAAGGAGAAGGGTGTTAAAAGGGTGATGGCAAAGGTTGGTAGTGAACTTCATAAAAAAATTTTGCAGAAAATTGGAGTGGATAGGGTAATTTTTCCCGAGCAAGAAATGGCTCATCGTATTGCTCAAAGTATTATATCTCCTCATATATTTGATATTATAAATATTTCTGATGAGTATGAAATTCTTGAAAGAATTGCTCCCAAATTTACAGAAAATAAAAAAATTAAGGATTTAAGACTCAAAACAGATTTTGGTATTTATATAATGGCAATAAAAAGAAAATTGCCAATTGTAAAAGAGGATGGAAAAACTTCTTTAAAAGAAGAAATTATAATAACACCCGGAGGGGAAGAAGAAATTTTAAAAGGTGATTTGCTTGTAGTAATTGGTAAAAAAGAAAATGTTGAAAAGTTTAGAGATTTATGAATATAAAAGAAAATATAGAACTACTGCTTGACCAGGCTAAGACTTTTTTACTTACAAATAATTATGAAGAAGCAGAAAAAATTTTAAAGAGAATTCTAAAAATGGATAAGGATAATTTAGATGCCCTTTATCATCTTGGTATTTTGTATGAAGCAATCAATGAATACGAGAAAGCAAAAGAAATATATTTGAAAATTTTGAGTAAGAACCCTGATAATAAAGATGTAAAAGAAAGACTTAATAATTTGTAAAATGAAGGCTTTTAAAAATTTCCCTTTACTCTTAATTGAGAATATTCCTTATCCATTGATAGTTTTTGATGCGGATGGAAAACTCATTTATGTTAATGAAAAGGGTGATAGATTTATAAAGGAGAATTTTTTAAATGATTACGAAAAGTTGAAAAATTTTCTTACCTCTATTTATTATGAAAAAGAAGGAGAAGAGGTAAATAAAATTAGAAATAGCTATAGTTTTGAGGTTATAGATCTTGTGGATAATACAAAAGTTTTTTTTGTTAAAAGTAAAAAGCCCTCTCTCCTTTATGAAGATGTGCTTAATTTCTTCTCGGAAGTTCGGCAGGTTGATAATATTAATTTATTCTTGCAAAAATTTTGCGACTTTATATTAAATGAAACAGGGGCAGGCAAAGTTACAATATTTCTTTATGATGAAAAATTAGGAGTTTATAAAAGACTTGCATTAAGTACAAGAGAGCCTTTTAAAAAAGAAGAATTTAAAAAGAATATTTTTAAAATTGGTGAGGGAATTACAGGAAAGGTGATAGAGACAGGTGTTACCTTTTATGCTCCTGATGTAGATGAAATTAAAGAATACTACAGATCATCTGCTTCTGAAAAATCAGAACTTATAATACCAATAAAAGATAAACAGATGGTTTATGGAACAATAGGAATAGGTTCTGAAAAAAAGAATGCTTTTGATGAAATAGATATTAGATTTTTAGAAAAAATAGCCAATTTTTTAACATTTATTATAAAAAATTTATACATCTATAAAGATTTAGAAATGGAGAGAAAAGAAATTGAGGTGGCCTCTTTTTTATTGAAAAATATAGAAAATACTTCTCTCAGAGAAAGTTTTGAAAAATTTGTCCAGATTATGGGAAAGTCTTTTGATTTTAAGGGTTTTGGAATTAATTATGATAATTTAAGCATATGGTATGGTGAGGGCAAAGAAGGATTTAATAGAGTTTTAAAAGAAAATCCGGAAAAAATCTTGGAGAGATATTTTTCTGACAATCTTCTTTATTTTTATGTTATTCCTTTCAAAAAAATAAATGGTTATGTTGTTATTGTTGTAGATGAAATTTTGTCTGAAAAAGAAAGAGAAAGTCTTGATAAAAAAATAGAATTCATAGAAAATATTCTTTTAACGGTTACACGAAGAAGTATTTCTTTGCTTCATAAAGAGTTAATGAGTATTCTTTTAAAACATTTTTCAGAGGGGAGTGATACTATCCTGTTTTATAAAGATATAGGTGAAATTTTGACGAGAACTTTTAGTTCAGATAGAGTTCTTATAATGGAGAAAAAAAACGAGGAATGGGAAATTGTCTTTTCCTTTCCTTACACAAGCGGGGATATTCCATTAGAGGAGATTCCGCTTACAGAAGAGATTTCAGAAAAGCATATTGTGATAACTTTAGAAGAAAGCCCTCAAGAACTTCTCTACATTCTTCATCCTAAAGAAATACTCCCAATTTTCTTTATAAAGGAATTTTTAAAAACTTATTTTAAAATAATAAAAAAATTAGAAAAATATAATAAGAATATTTATTTATTTCAAACATTGAAGAAATTATTAGAAACAGAAGTTAGGGCTTTTTCTTTAAAAGAATATCTTGATGATGTATGTAAGATTATAAAAGAAAATCTTGGATATTCTTTTGTTGGTGTATTGTTAAAAGAAGATGAATATTTAAAACTCATTTCCTCTTCAGGATATGAAAAATATAAAGACCTAAATATAAAATTAAAAATAGGGGAGGAAGGACTTTCAGGTATTGCCTTTAGAAAAGGAGAAACAATTTATTCCCCTGATGTTACAAGGAATCCTTTCTATTTTAAAGTCTCTGAAAGTATAAAATCCGAGGTGGCAATTCCTCTCCAAACCGAAAAAGAAAAACTTGGTGTTCTTGTTGTGTCTTCACAAAAAACTTATGGTTTTTCTCAAGAAGACATTTTATTTTTAGAAGACCTCGCAAATCAAATTTCCTTTTTCATTCAAGATATTATTGAAAAGGAAGAAAAAAATGAAATGCTTACTTTTTTGGAAGAAGAGATGAAGTTTAGTGAAATGGTTTTGAGAAACATTCCAATAGGTATCGCAGTAACTGATACAGAATTTAATATAAAAAGGGTTAATGATGGATTTGCTTTACTTTTGAAGAAAGAGCCAAAGGAACTCATTGGAAGAAGAATATGTAATTTTTTATGTACCCATGAGGAAGGAGGATTTTGTAAAATAGAGAACTCTTTTATAAATAGGAGGCCATTATTCAAGGAAAAATTTACAGTAAGTGTGAGTGGCGAAGTTGTTCCTTTGGCTGTTACAAGTAGTTTTGTTTATGGAAAAGAGGATATAATAAAAGGGATAATACTAATTGTAGAAGATATAAGAGAGATTGCAAAGCTTGAGGAACAGCTTAGGAGAACAGAAAGACTTTCTGCTATGGGTAAGATAGCAGCCTATATGGCTCATGAGATTAAAAACCCTCTTGCCAGTATTTCAACAGGCATAGAATTTATAAGCCATAGACTTCCAGCAGAAAATAGTGTTAAAGGTTATATAGATATGATTTTGAAAGAAATATACAGACTTGATAGGTTAATTAAAAACCTCTTAAGTTTTGCAAGTAGGAAACCTGTGAGAAAAATTGCTGTAAATATTGTTGATATTTTAAAAGAATGTATTCTTCTTTTAGCACCAGAAACAATAGGAAAAGATATAGAGATAAAAGAGAATTTTGAAGAAAGTGAATTAATTGTTCATTTAGATCCAGACCAGTTTAAAGAAATTATATTTAATCTTGTAAGAAATTCAATTGAGGCAATTGAAAAAGAAGGTGAAATAGAACTCGGGTTTAGAAGAATCGGTAATAATGTAGTATTATGGTGTAAAGATAATGGTAAGGGAATAAAAGAGGAATATTTACCCCATATATTTGAACCATTCTTTTCAACGAAAAAAGGAGGCTCAGGGCTTGGACTTGCAATTGTCCATAAGATAATCGAGGAACATGGTGGTAAAGTAGAAGTGGAATCAGAGCATGAAAAAGGCACAATTTTTAAAATTTATTTACCGCTATGAAAGACAAAATTTTAATAGTTGATGATGAGGAAGCTTTAACTCTTTTCCTTGCAAAACTCCTTTCAAGTGAATCTCCTGATTACGAAATAAGGAGCGCTTATACAGGCGAGGATGCTATAAAAATGATTGAAGGTTTTCACCCTGATTGTATTTTGCAGGATATAAAATTACCTGACCTTTCAGGTATAGAAGTTTTAAGAGCCGCAAAAGCCTTTGACGAGGATATCCAGGTTATAATGATGACTGCTTTTGGTTCTCTTGAAACCTCTATTGAAGCAATAAAGATGGGTGCTTATGATTATATTCTTAAGCCATTTAAAGCAGAGCAGATAAAGATAGCAGTTAAAAATGCTTTAATAAAAAGGAAACTTTTAAAAGAAAATAAAAAACTCCTTGAAGAACTTAAAAAAGCCAATCAAGAACTTAAAATTGCATATCATAAGCTTGAACTTGCAAAGGGAGAAGTTGATAGAGAACTTGAAGAGAAACTCAAAATTCTCTCAGAACTTCATAAAATTAGTGATTCTTTAAATGAAGAACTTGATTTTGAAAAATTGTGTATAGGAATCCTTAAAGGAGCGGAAAAAATCTTTAGTGTTCAAGATGTGGCACTTTTATTTAATGAAGAAAATTCCCCTGATACTCTTTTTGTAAAATATTTTATTGGATTTGAGAACTTTCTTGAACCGGATATGAAACTTGATTTTTATCATCCCTTTTTTAAAAAATTAAGAGAAAAAAGAGACCCCCAGGTATTGGAATTTCCTGAGGGAAGCATTAAAGAGGTAAGCATAGGATTTTTAAAGACAAAAAATAAAGAACCTTTTGGCGTATTTATGATTGGAAGCCAAAAGAAAGATGTTACATTTTTTAAAATTCTTCCTCTTTTTGAAACTTATTTAAATACTATTTCAATCGCTCTTTCTAATTCCATGTTATTTGATTCTCTTGAAAAAAGTTATTTAGAAAGTCTTCTTTCCCTTGTTAAAGCTCAGGAAGCAAAAGATAAAAGCATAAAAGGACATTCATCAAGAGTTGCGAGACTATCTCACCTGCTTGGCAAAAAAATGGGTTTAAAAGAAGAGGAACTGAAGACCTTAAGGTATGCTGCTTTGTTGCACGATATAGGAAAGATAGGTATAAGAGAGTATATATTGGAAAAACCATTTGAACTTGATCCAGAAGAATATGAAAAGATGAAAGAACATATTAATATAGGAATTGAAATTATAAAACCATTAAGATTTTTAAAAGATACGATTCCTGTTATAAAACATCATCACGAAAATTATGATGGAACAGGGTATCCTAACGGGCTTAAGGGAGAAGAAATTCCGCTGCTTTCAAGAATCCTTTCAATATGTGATGTATATGATTCAATAACTAATGAGAGAATTTATGCTAATAAACTTACAAAAGATGAAGCAATTGAATTTATAAAAAAATATTCAGGTAAAAAATTTGATCCTCAAATAGTTGATAAATTTATAGAGGTGATAAGCCATGAAGGGGAGTAAAAAAAGAATTCTATTTGTAGAGGATGAGGCACCTCTTGCCTTTTTTGTAAGTCAAATTCTTGGAAGCGATTATGAAGTTGAAAGTGTAAGGACTGGTGAAGAGGCTATTAAAAAATGGAAGGAAAAACCCTATGATCTCCTTGTGACCGATGTGAGACTCCCCGGAATGTCAGGATTAGAGCTCATTGCAAATCTTCAAAGAGAATATCCGGATATAAAATTTATTATAGTAACCGCCTACGACTCTTATGAATTAAGGGAAAAAGTCAAAGAACTTAAGGGGATGAAAGGTTTCTTTCCAAAACCTTTCTCAATTGAAGAAATTAAAAAAGAGATAAATAAAATATTTCAGGAATAATGGGCCCGGCAGGACTCGAACCTGCAACCAACGGATTATGAGTCCGCTGCTCTACCCATTGAGCTACGGGCCCTCATATTTTTTAAAGAAAATAAATTATAAAGGAAAAATTTTAAAAAAGTCAATATGAAAAGGATAAAGGTGAAAGATGGTTTTATTTCTTTAGAAAATAAACCACTTATAATGGGTATATTAAATGTGACTCCTGATTCTTTTTATGATGGGGGAAAATACTTTGATAGAGAGAGGGCAATAGAAAGAGCCTTTGAAATTATAAATGAAGGTGCTGATATAATTGATATAGGTGGAGAATCTACAAGACCAGGAGCAGAGCCTGTATCTTTAGAAGAGGAGAAAAGAAGGGTATTGCCTGTTATAAAAGAGATAAGAAGAAAAAGTGATATTATCATCTCTATAGATACTTATAAATCAGAAGTTGCAGAAGAAGCACTTTTAGAGGGTGCGAATATGGTTAATGATATATCTGGAACAAAGTTTGATAAAAATATGCCTCATGTAATAAAGAAATACCGAGCAGGTTGTATTGTGATGCATATAAGAGGGACACCAAAGGATATGCAGAAAAATCCTTATTATAAAGATACGATTGGAGAAATAAAAGAAGAGATTGAGGAAAGAATCTCATTTTTAAAAAATTTTGGTGTTGAAGATGAACAGATAATCATAGATCCGGGAATAGGTTTTGGTAAAAGGGTTTATGATAATCTTTTAATTTTAAAAAATATTGATGAATTTAAAAAATTAAATTATCCATTACTTATTGGGCATTCAAGAAAGTCCTTTATAGGAAAAATAATTGGAGAGGAAGACCCTTCTAAAAGAAAGGATGCAACAATTGCAGTAACTTCATTTTTAATTTTAAAGAAAGTTGATATTATAAGAGTTCATGATATTAAAGGAACAAAAGAAGCAAAAAAAATTTTGAATTCAATAGAATTTCCAGAAAATTATCTATAAAGAAAGCCATTCATTCATTATTTCTTCAACAAAATTTGTTGTATAATTCCCTTTTAAAAACTTATCTTTTTTTATTAAGAACTTATAAAATGGTATTGTTGTGCAAGGTCCTTCAATTATAATTTCATCCAGACATCTTTGGAGTCTTTTTATTGCTTCCTCCCTGTTTATTCCATAAACAATTAATTTTGCAATCAATGAATCATAATAAGGGGGAATTTTATACCCATTGTAAATATAAGAATCAATCCTTATACCTGGTCCACCAGGAAAATGAACTTTTTCAATTTTTGCGGGTGAAGGCAAAAAACCTTTTTTTGTATCCTCTGCATTTATTCTTATTTCAATTGCATGCCCCTTTTTATATATATCTTCTTGTTTCAAATCTATATTCTCTCCTTCTGCAATTTTAATTTGAAGTTTTATGAGGTCTATTCCGGTTATAAATTCAGTTACAGGATGCTCAACCTGAATCCTTGTATTCATCTCTATGAAATAAAAGTTTTTATTTTCATCCATTATAAATTCCATTGTTCCGACACTGTCATATTTAAGAGCCTTTATACCGTTAATTGCCATCTCCAAAAGCTTTTTTCTTTCCTCTTCATTTATTGAAGGGCTTGGTGCTTCTTCAATTAACTTTTGATGCCTTCTCTGAATTGAGCATTCTCTTTCAAAAAAATGTAAATAAATATCCTTACCGTTTCCTGCGACCTGAACTTCAATATGTTTTGGATTTTCAATAAATTTTTCTATATAAACTCTGTCATCTTTAAAAGCAGCGAGCGCCTCGGCTTTTGCTGTTCTAAAATTAACTTCAAAATCTTTTTCATTTCTTGAAATTCTCATTCCCCTTCCACCACCACCTCCTGCTGCCTTTATTAAAACAGGGAAGCCTATTTCTCTTGCTATTTCAAGTCCTTCTTTTAATTCTTTTATCGGTTCTTCAGAACCGGGCACAACTTTCACCCCTGCTTTTTTCATAAAATTCTTTGCATATATTTTGTCTCCCATTTTTTCTATTATTTCTGGTGAAGGTCCTATGAATTTAAAGCCAGAAGTGATAACCATTTCAGCAAAATCCGGATTTTCAGCAAACATACCATAACCCGGATGTATTGCATCGCATCCTGTAATTTCAGCCGCACTTATTATCCTTGCAGGATTCAAATAACTTTCACTTAGAGGTGCTGGTCCTATACATATCGCTTCATCTGCGAGTTTTACATGTAAGGATTCTCTATCTGCTTCAGAGTATACTGCGACAGTTTCAATACCGAGCTCCTTGCAAGCGTTTATGATTCTTACAGCAATTTCTCCTCTATTTGCTATTAAAATTCTCTTGAATTTCATTTTACGACGCTAAATTTCTTGTAAGATGTATTAAATGAAGTTTTTAAGACAGCAATATAATTCCCGGGGTCTACTTTTTTTCCATTTTTATTTTTTAAATTCCATTTAAAAACATGTTTTCCACAATCCAGAAGTTCAAAATTTTTTTCAAAAATTAAATTCCCTGAAATATCATATATTTTAAATTCAACATAACTTTCTCCTTCTACTATTATAAATGGAAAATTTATATAATCAAATTCAGTTGGATTTGGATAAGGAGATAAAAGTCTATCACTTTCAATCTTTTCTTTTGGTATAGGAATTTCAGGCTTTTCTATAAAAACAAGTCTTTCAGCATCAGGATAACCCCAACCAGAAATATTATCTGCTGTATCTCTCAAAAGATGCGAGGTTTGTTTTAAATATTTTATCAATTTTCTTGCATCCCATGAGGGATGAGCAGATAAGGCAAGAGCACATATTCCTGTAACAATTGCAGTTGAATAGGAAGTCCCTTCACTATAAGCATATCCTATTATCGTATCTATTTGCGTACCATAACTCTCAAAATAAACATATGCAACTTTTGCACTCCATGGAGCAACAACATCTGGTTTTTTTCTACCATCAGCAGCAGGTCCATAACAGGATTTTTCATGAACATATATTGAATCCCCTACAACAATTCCTCCCACTGTTATTATAGAATCTGCATCAGATGGAATATGTAAAGTTGTGTCAGGAACACCTATTTGGGAATGGAATTCATTTTCTCCGAGATTTCCTATGGCATTTACAACAAGGACGTTCTTTTTGATAGCCTTACTTGCAGCAATTGATGCAGGTGAAGTTTTTCCATCAGCATCTTTTTTATTCCACCATAAAATATATCCAAGAGAACTGTTTATTATCTGAGCACCTTTTGAAATTGCCCATTCAAGTCCTTCAACCCAGAAATCCTCTTCAATTATATTCTCAAATTCATTTCCATAAAGATTCATTGTTCTTTCTGTTCTTGCAAGTATAAATTTTGAAGCAGGGGAAACCCCTGTAAGTTCCAAGCCACCCATTCCAGCAATCACACTTAAAACCCTTGCTCCATGAGAGAAACTATTAAAATCGTAATCCTTCTCCGCTTCAAATGTGACTATATCATCTCCTCTTCTTCTTATAATAAGAGCATTTCCATCTGATTTTATTAAATCCGTATAGAAAAAT
The DNA here is from genome assembly GCA_039803745.1 of Caldifarciminota bacterium. Lineage (GTDB taxonomy): Bacteria > Hydrothermota > Hydrothermia > Hydrothermales > Hydrothermaceae > JBDRZD01. The sequence goes on along the minus strand of JBDRZD010000003.1, from coordinate 20,406 downwards.
CCAATTTCATTTATTATATGAGAAATTAAAGAATATGAAAAAGTAGCACCTTCTTTTGAATAGATTAATTTAATTTCATTTCCTTCAAAATAAAATTCAGGTGAATATATAAAATCTCCTGAATCAACTATTGATTGATACAAAAGAATTGTATCAAGGAATTTTGAAAATATGAGATTTTTATAATTAAAATAACACAAATTTATAGTATCATCTTTTAAGATAATCTCAGGTTCAACCCCTTTTTCAATTTTTTTTGAGAATAACTGGTTAAAAAGTGAATCAATCCCGAATAAAATTATACTATCTTCTTCCCATGGAACCCCTTTTATACAAACTCCTTTAAATCCATTTTCACTTTTTTCTATCTTATAACCTACATATTTTCCTTCAAAAATTAATTTTTCATTCCATATATTTCCACCATCGATAGAATAAAAAACTTTAAAACCCTGTGTATCAATGAGAAAAATGTTCAACTTGTTGAAAGCATTTAAAATGTATGGGTTTATTATTATCTTTGAAGAATAAATAATTGTATCAGAAAAGAGATTTAAACTATCAATTGAAATTTTTGAAAAATGTAATTTGAAATTTCCCCTTCTTGTTTTATAAACAAGATTTATTTCATTATTACTTATTTCAAAAGAAGGTTTTATTGCAAATGTATCTCTTTTGATTAATTTTGGTGGAAATGTAAATTCGCCTATTTCATTTACTTTACAGGCATATATTTTCCAGAAGTTCCTTTGAAACTGATTTTGAGCATAAAGTATCGAATCATGGCTATAACTATAAAATATTATTGCCTCATTTTGGATTTTTTTTAAATCAAAACTATTTATATAAGCAACACCTGCCTGGTTATAATTTATTTCATAAAAAACATTTAAAGGGAATTTTATGAATAAATGATCTCCAGATGCAAAGTCATGGGTGTGTAAGATTCTTTTATATTCAGGCTTTGCAAGATGTTTTAAAGCAGGATGAATAAAGTCAAAACCTGCATCAAGTATACCTATTTTTACATTATCTCCTAATATTCCCTTTTCATGAACTTTGTTTACATTTAAAATTTTTAAATAGTCTTCATAAACAAGTTCTTGAATATTAAGTGGAGAAAGATTTTCTGAAAGTCTTTTAAACCTTTCAACTTTTTTTACATTTAAAAAATTCTGCAAATTTAATGCTTCTTTTTCAGGGATGAAAAAAGAAGAGGAATTTATTAATTTGGAAATTACCCTTTTTCTCCCACCCATTTCTTCAATCCACTTAGAGAGAGAAACCATATTTTGTGGATTTATATTGTGTATCCAGTAGGGTGTGATACTTAAAAAATACAAACTTATTATTATTTGAAATGTTCCCATTTTTAACTCCTTTTTAAATTTATTATTATAATGTTTTGCAAAATACAAATTCATCCAGTATTATATAAAACTTTTAAGGAGGCTTTATGGATAAGAAAATTGAAATAAGATGGCATGGAAGAGGAGGAATGGGTGCAAAGACTGCAGCACTTCTTTTAGCAGAGGCAATGATGCATGAAGGGAAATATGTTCAGGCATTCCCCGAATATGGTCCTGAGAGGCGTGGTGCACCTGTTGTTGCATTCACAAGGATAAGTGAGGAAGAGATAAAAGGACATTATGGTATCACTTCTCCAAATGTTGTTGTTATTCTTGACGATACCCTTTTGACTTCGCCAAGGGTTAAAGAGGGTGTAATGAAAGATACTATTGTTGTGGTTAATACTTCTCTTTCTCAACAGGAGGCTAAGGACAAACTTGGTTTGGATTGTGATGTAAGAGTTGTTAATGTATCTTTGATTGCTCAAGAAGTTCTTGGGAGAGATCTTCCAAACACTCCTATGCTTGGTGCACTCATGAAAATTTTGAATATAATACCCTTTGAAAGATTTTTGAAAGCAGTAAAAGAAAGATTAAGAACAAAATTCAGAGAAGATGTTGTGGAAAAAAATATTGAAGCTATAAAAAAAGCTTACGAGGAGGTAAAATGAATTTCAAATCATGGAGAGATTTACCAGAAGGTGGAATTATAAAAAATGTTCCAACTTCTATTTATTTTAAAACAGGTGATTGGAAATCAAAACAACCAAAATTTATAAAAGAAAAATGTACAAATTGTCTTTTATGCTGGCTTTATTGTCCTGATTGTGTAATAGAAGTTAAAGATGGGAAAATTTATGAATTTCATTTTGATTTCTGCAAAGGCTGTGGAATATGCAGTGAAGTTTGTCCTGCAGGTGCTATAAAGATGGAGGATTTAAGATGAGGATAAAAAACTTTATAAAACATGCTTTAACAGGAAATGAAGCTGCTGCTTATGCAATGAAGCAAATAAATCCCGATGTTGTTGCTGCATATCCAATAACTCCTGCAACTGAAATCGTTCAGATATTTTCAAAATATGTTGCTGATGGCGAAGTCGACACTGAATTTGTTCCTGTTGAATCAGAGCATTCAGCCATGTCAGTCTGTATCGGTGCCTCAGCAGCAGGTGCAAGAGTTATGACAGCAACTGCTTCCCAGGGTCTTGCATTGATGCATGAAATGCTTTATATTGCGTCAGGTTTAAGATTACCAATTGTTATGGTTGTTGGAAATAGAGCATTGTCAGCACCAATAAACATACATGGTGATCATTCAGATACGATGGGCTCAAGGGATTCCGGCTGGATACAATTCTATTGTGAAAATGCAAATGAAGTATACCATACAACTATAATGGCTGTTAAAATTGCAGAAAGGGCAAATCTTCCTTGTATGGTTTGTATGGATGGCTTCATAATAACTCACGGGATGGAAGTTGTTGAGACTTTATCCGATGAAGATGTAAGAGAATTCTTGGGTAAAAGAGAACCTCTTTATAATCTTTTAGATGTTAAAAATCCAATCACAGTTGGGCCTCTTGACCTATTTGATTTTTATTTTGAACATAAAAGAAGTCAAGCCGAGGCGATGTTAAAATCAAAAAGGGTTATCGCGGAAGTTGTTAGAGATTATAATACCAGATTTGGGACAGATTTCCCAGACTTTGTTGAAGAGTATGAAACTAAAGATGCTGATTTTCTTATAATTTCAATGTCATCCGCTGCAGGAACAATTAAGGAAGCAATTGACATAAAAAGAGAAGAAGGTATAAAAGTGGGTCTTTTGAGAGTAAAAACATTCAGACCATTTCCTTACGAAATTTTAAGAGAAAAAATAAAGGGTTTTAAAGCAATTGGAATTATGGATAGAGCAGAATCGTTCAGTACAATGGGTGGGCCTTTATCTATAGAAATAAAGGCTTCTCTTTACCCTCTGGAGAAAAGGCCATCTGCTATAGATTTTATATTTGGCCTTGGTGGAAGAGAATTTACATTAGAAGATGCATTTAAAGTAATTGAAATAACAAAAAAACTTTATGAAGGCGAAAAATTACCTGAATTTATGTATATTGGATTAAAAGGAGAATAAAATGAAAAAAATACTTTCATTAAAAGAACTTTCAGAAAGAAATTTAGGACTTGCAGGGGGTCATAGAGCATGTGCAGGATGCCCTTTTCCTTCAATTGTTAAGATGGTTCTTTCTTCATCAGATTATCCTGTTGTTGTTGCAAATGCAACAGGCTGTATGGAAGTCACAACAACTATATTTCCCTATACAGCATGGCCGGTTCCCTGGATTCATTCAGCCTTCGAAAATGCTGCTGCAACGATTGCAGGTGTTGAAACTGTTTATAAATCATTAAAAAAGAGAGGTTTAATAAAAGAAAAAATAAATTTTGTAGCCTTTGCAGGTGATGGTGGCACATATGATATAGGGCTTCAAGCACTTTCAGGAGCGATTGAAAGAGGACACAATTTTTTATATGTTTTATATGATAATCAGGCTTATATGAATACAGGAATACAAAGGTCTTCAGGAACGCCTTTTGGTGCTCATACAACCACATCTCCTGCAGGTAAAGTAATTCCTGGAAAGATGCAGGAAAGAAAAGATATAACAGAAATAATTGCTGCCCATGAAATTCCTTATGTCGCACAGGCTTCTCCTTCTCATTTCGGAGATTTAATAAGAAAAGTAAGAAGGGCTTTTGAAATAGAGGGTCCAAAATTCATTGCTGTAATCTCTCCATGTGTTCCAGGATGGGGGTATCCTGAGAATAAATCAATAGAGATGGCAAAACTTGCTGTTGAAACTTGCTTTTGGCCACTTTATGAAATTGAATATGGAGTTTATAAAATAAATTATAAGCCAAAAGAAAAATTACCTGTTAAAGTTTTTCTTGAGAGACAAGAGAGATTTAAACATTTGATACAAAGAGAAGATTTAATTAATGAGATTCAGAAAAAAGTTGATGAAAAGTGGGAAAGACTTTTATCACTTGATGGTAAAAAAATAAGATAACGCGCCCGGTGGGACTTGAACCCACAACCTCAGGGTCCGCAACCCTGTGCTCTTTCCAGTTGAGCTACGGGCGCATTAAAATATAAAGATAAGGGATAAGGATACATGAATTCAAATCATTTTTATTTGACAAATAATTTATTTTTACTTATACTTAAAGATCTTCTTTAAGTATGGAAATAAAAAGAATTTTAGAAATTGAAAAAAAATTTGAAGAAATAAGAGGGTTTCTTTGAGGTAGAAAAGGTTTTGAAAGAGGTCGAGAGTCTTAAAAAGAGAGTAGAAGATCCTGAATTTTGGAAAAATCCTATGGAGGCTAAAAATATTTTGAAAGAGATATCAAAAAAGGAAAATATTATAAGGGAGATTGAGGAAATAAAAAAAGAGATAGAGGATTTAAAGGAACTGGCAGAAATAGAGGTAGAGGATCCTGAAATGTTTAAGGAAATTCAAAAGGAGATCGGAAGGGTAGAGAGAAAGATTGAGGAAATTGAAATTAAATCTGTTTTGAATTCTGAGGATGATTATAAAAATTGTATTTTAACTATACATCCTGGGGCAGGAGGAACTGAATCACATGATTGGGCGAGTATGCTTTTAAGGATGTATATAAGATTTTGTGAAAGAAAAAATTTTAAAGTTGAAGTTGATGTTCAGCCTGCAGAGGTCGGTATAAAATCAGGGACTTTGTTTATCGAAGGAGAATATGCTTATGGAATTCTTAAAGTGGAAAGAGGAGTTCATAGGCTCGTAAGAATTTCACCTTTTGATGCATCAAGAAAAAGACACACTTCCTTTGCTGCAATCTTTGTATATCCTGAAAGAGAGGAGATAGAAGTTCCTATAAAAGATGATGATTTAAAAATAGAAACTTTTAGGGCATCAGGACCCGGTGGGCAACATGTTCAGAAGGCTTCTACTGCGATAAGGATAACACACATTCCAACAGGGATAACCGTATCATGTCAGAGTGAAAGGTCTTTACATCAAAATAGAGAAAATGCAATGAAACTTTTAAGAGCAAGAATTTATGAGTATTATAAAAAAATTCAGGATAAAAAATTTGAGGAACTGGAAAAAGAAAAAACTGAGATTGCTTGGGGAAATCAAATAAGGTCTTATATATTACATCCTTATAAACTTGTGAAGGACCATAGAACTGGTTATGAAACAGCACAGGTTAATGATGTCTTAGATGGTGACCTTGAAGAATTTATAAGAAAGTCCTTACTTTTTAAAAATAAACAAAATGGAAAAACCTGAAGAATACTTTTTAAGACTTAAAAAACTTGAAGAGATAAAAAAGAATGGTGAAAATCCTTATGCTTATTTTTTTGATGTAAGTGCAAAAATTGAAGATATTAAGGAAAATTATGAGAATTTTGAAAATAAGGATGTTAAAATTGCAGGAAGGCTTAAAGCAGTGAGGGATTTTGGTAAAGCACTCTTTGCAGATATTTTAGGAGAAAGAAAATGGATTCAAATATATCTAAAAGAAGACCATATAGGTAATGAAAAATATGAATTTTTTAAAAAATATATAGATATAGGAGATATAATAGGAATAGAAGGGAAGGTGATGAAATCAAGAACAGGTGAAATTACAATTTTTGTTAATGATTATTTGCTTCTTACAAAATCGCTTTTACCTTTACCAGAAAAATATCATGGTTTAAAAGATAAGGAAAAAAGATATAGACAGAGGTATCTCGATTTTATAATGAATGAAAAATCAAAAGAGATTTTGATAAAAAGGAGAGATATAATTGATGCAATAAGAGAGTTTTTGAATAAAAATGGATTTATTGAGTTTGAAACTCCTGTCTTACAACCTATCTACGGAGGAGCAACAGCAAGACCATTTACAACTTATGCAAATGCTCTTGATACACATCTTTATTTAAGGATATCAAATGAACTTTATCTTAAAAGGCTTATAGTTGGTGGCTTTGAAAGGGTATATGAGTTTTCAAAGGATTTTAGAAACGAAGGAATAGACAGAACCCATTATCCTGAGTTTACACTTTTGGAAGGTTATGTGGCTTATAAGGATTATTTTTTCCTTATGGATTTTATTGAGAATCTTTTTATTTTTGTTCTTGATAAGGTATTTAATAAAAGAAAGATAGAGTTTCAAGGAAAGGAGATATCCTTTGAAGTTCCTTTTAAAAAAATTTATTTCTTAGAATCTTTAAGTGAAATTTTAGGAGTTGAAATTAAAAAAGAAAATGAAGAGAAAATAAAAGAAATCGGCATTGAGAAAGGTATTTATGAAATTAAAAATCTTCCCTATCATAAAATGATTGATAAACTTTTTGATGAACTTATTGGTAAAAATCTATGGGAGCCTACTTTTGTTTGTGACCATCCGGTTGAAATTTCCCCTCTTGCAAAAAGGCATAGAGGAAAAGAAGAATGTGTTGAGAGATTTGAGTTATTTGTTGGGGGAATTGAAATAGTTAATGCTTTTTCAGAGTTAAATGACCCGATTGATCAAAGGAAAAGATTTGAAGAGCAAAGCAAGTATAGAAAAGGTGGTGATGAGGAAGCACATTTGATAGATGAGGATTTTTTGAATGCTCTTGAAGTTGGAATGCCTCCAACAGCAGGTTTTGGTATCGGTATTGATAGACTTTGTATGATACTTTTAGACGCAGAAAATATAAGAGAGGTGATTTCTTTTCCTCAATTAAAACCAAAATATGAAGATGAATCTTGAAAGATTTCTGATTAAAAAATTCATAAAATTTAAAGGTTCAGGATATTTAAGTTTTTTATCAATTTTTACAGTCCTTGGAATATTTATCGGAGTTTCTGCCCTTGTTGTGGTAATAAGTGTTATGACGGGATTTCATGAAGAGGTAAAAAGAAGAATACTTGGTATCTCACCTCATATAGTTATTTCCCAGTTTTTTGATAAACCTTTTAATAATTATGAAGAATTAATTGATAAAATTTATAAGATTGAAAATATTAAAGAAATTACACCATTTGTTTATGCAAAAGTAATGATAAAAAATAAAGAATATGCCGATGGAGGAATAATAAGGGGGATAGGAAATAAAGAAACAACTATTAAAGAGTATCTTAAAGATAAAATGGTTTATGGAGAATTTAATATTGAAGATAGGAATGTAATTCTTGGAATTGACATAGCAAACCGATTAAGAGTATGTGAAGGAGACACAGTTATAATTTATTCTCCTTTTCTTTCAAAAATGACACCTTTTGGTATGGTTATGAAATCAAACAAATATATTGTTTCAGGCATTTTTGATGCAGGTTATTTTGATTTTAATACAAGTTTACTTATAACAAATATAAAAAATGTTCAAGAATTACTTGATTATGGTGAAGATTATGTTCAGGGATTTGAAATATTTTTAAAAGAACCTTATTCAGCAGATTTTCTTTCAAATAAAATAGAAAAAATGCTTGGTTATCCATTTAGAGCGATAACATGGACACAGATGAACAGGAGCCTTTTCTCAGCATTAAAACTTGAAAAAATTGCCATGTTTTTGATACTTATACTTATTATATTTGTTGCCTCTTTTAATATAATAACAACACTTTTAATGCTTCTTATTAAAAAAACAAGAGAGATTGCGATTTTAAGAAGTTTGGGTTATAAAAAAAGAAGAGTGTTTAAATTATTTATTCTTGAAGGAATGTATCTTGGAGGAATAGGAGTTATTTTAGGTGTAATATTTGGGGCAGGTTTGAGCATAATTTGTGATAAATTTAAAATTATAAGACTTCCTCCTGATGTTTACTTTATTGACTATATGCCCCTTTCTGTTAAGATAATGGATATTTTTTTAATTGCTATTCTTTCTTTAATAGTTATATTTTTATCAACTTTATACCCTGCCAAAAAGGCTTCAGAAATTATTCTAAGGGATGCTTTGAGATATGAGTGAATTTACGCTTGAGGCAAAAAATATATGGAAATCATATAAAAAAGGTGATCAAAAAATAGATGTTTTAAAAGGCGTTGATTTTAAACTTAATAAAGGTGAGAGAGTTCTTATATTGGGGCCGTCGGGTTCAGGTAAAACAACATTTTTAAATATTGTTGGTTTGATAGACTATCCTGATCAAGGTGAAATATACATAAATTCTCAAAAAATAGACTCTCTTTTTGATGAAAGAGCTTCAACTATAAGAAATGAGTTTATAGGCTTTGTTTTCCAGTTTTATAATCTTTTACCTGAACTTACTGCTCTTGAAAATTGTATGATGCCCCTTTTAATAAAAGGGGTTCCTTTTAAAAAGGCAGAAGAGATAGCAAAATATTATCTTGAAAAGGTTGGTCTTAAAGAGAGAATGAACTTTCTACCAAAGGATTTATCAGGCGGTGAAGAGCAGAGAGTTGCCATAGCAAGGGCACTTGTCTCACATCCTCAGATTATACTTGCCGATGAACCAACAGGTAATCTTGATAAAGAAAATGAGGAAAAGGTTATGGATATTTTTATTCATCTTCAAGAAGAAAAGGGTGTTTCACTTGTTGTAGTTAGTCATAATGAAAGATTGAAAGAAAGGTTTGAAATAGTGTATTATTTAGATAATGGAAAAATAAATAAAGGGTAAAAAATGGGAGAAATGTGTGAAAAATGTAAGAAAAAACCTGTAGAGATTGAATTTATAGAAATTGTTGAAGGTGAAAAGAAGATTAAAAAATTATGTAAGGAATGTGCCGAAGAAGAAGCAATGGGTATTTCCTCCTCTCCTTCTTTACCCATTAAAAAGAAGGAAGAAATTAAAGAAGAAAATAAGATTTGTCCGAATTGTGGACTTTCACTATTTGAATTTTTTAAGAAAACAAAAGTTGGCTGCGAAAATTGCTATGATGCCTTTGGTGAAGCAATAATGAAGTTGATTCAAAAGATACACGGCTCTTCTTTCCATAAAGGTAGAAAATATGTTCCAAAGTATAAAGTTACGAAAGATTTTAAAATAAAAATCCTTGAAAGAGCCTTAAAAGATGCAGTAGAGAAAGAAGAGTTTGAAAGAGCTGCAAAACTGAGGGATATTTTAAAATGGCTTAAAACAAAAAGTGATGGATGAAAAATTAAAATATTTGCTTGAAAAATTGCCAGAATGGCTTAATAATTCTTCTAAAGAAGATATAATAATATCTTCAAGAGTAAGATTTGCAAGAAATATAAAGGGTTTTTTATTTCCTTCGGTTGCATCCCAAGAGGAACTTTTAAGGGTTTATTATAGAATTGAAGATGTTTTAAGAAGCATAGATATAATAGAGGAGATAAGAATTTATCCTGCTTGGGAGCTTGATGAAATAGGAAGTAAAATCCTTATTGAAAGGCATCTTGCAAGTCGTGATCTTTTTAAAAGAAAGGAAAGTGCCGGTTTAGCCTTTGATAAATCGGAAAGAATTAGTATTATGATAAATGAAGAAGACCATATAAGAATTCAATGTATTTATGAAAATTTTAAAATAGAAGAGGCTTTTATAAGACTTATAGAAATTGATGATGAAATAGGTTCACTTTTAACTTATTCTTATAAAGATACTCTTGGTTTTATAACTTCATGTCCCACAAATCTTGGTACAGGTTTTAGAGCTTCTGTACTTTTACATATCCCTGCTTTATTTATCAGTGGAAAAATAGAGGAAATTTTAAAAGAACTTATTTCATCGGGAATAATAATTAGAGGTTATTATGGTGAAGGTAGCGAAATTATTGGAAATATTATTCAGTGTTCAACTTCACAAAGTCTTGGAAAATCAGAAGAAGAAATAATTGAAGACTTTAAAGAAAAAATATACAAAATTGTTGAAAAGGAGAAGAAAGAAAGGAAGGAATTGATTGAAAAAAAATACAATCTTTTAGAGGATAAAGTTTATAGAGCCTATGGAATTCTTAAGAATGCAAGATCCCTATCCGCCTTTGAAATGATTGAACTTTTATCAAGTTTAAGACTTGGCGCCAGTCTCGGTATTTTTAAAAACATTGATTTTCCCATTTTAAATGAACTCATGATATTTGGGCAACCTGCTCATCTTCAATATAAAATGGGGAGAATTCTGTCACAGGAAGAAAGAGATTATTTAAGAAGCCTTTTTATAAGAAAAAAGGTTAGTGAAATTGGAATTTAAAAAGAATTATTATACCATAAGCGAAGTAACTCAATTAACAGGAGTTAAAGATTATATTTTAAGATACTGGGAGCAAGAGTTTCCTGGTTTAAAACCAAAAAAAATAAGGGGGAGGAGGCTTTATACACCGTCTGATATAAAACTTGTTTTATATATAAAAAAACTATTATATGATGAAGGTTTTACAATAGAGGGTGCAAGAAAAAAAGTAATAACTTATAAAGAAGAAGATGAACAACTCGCTTTACCTTTACAAAAGATAGATATAAATTTCTTAAAACAAATTAAAGAGGAACTTGAAAATATACTTAAAGATTTATATAAAATTAAAGAAAAATGAAAAATTATAAAGATTTTTTTGACGATTTAAAAAAAGGAGAAATAAAAAAAATTATTATATTTGAGGGAAAAGATACTTATCTTATGAAAAAGGCATGGGAAGCCTTGTGTAAGAGCACAAATTCTGAATACCATTTTTATATTCTTGATGATATAAAAACACAGGACAAGAGAGAAGAATTTCTAAAAAAATTTTCTGAACCGGATGTATTTTCACCAAAGAGAAAAGTTTTTGTACTATATCTTGATAAAATTCCTGCTTATCTTAAAATTTTTTTAAAAAATATAGAAGAGGATAGATCAAATAATATTTTAGTTCTTCTTATTTCGGAAACAGAATATAATAAACAAGTTTTTTTAAATTTAAATAAGTATGAAATTTACAGTTTTGATGGAGTTGAAGAAAATGAAGGATACAGATGGATTTCAAAAGAGTTTTCAAAAAATGGGAAGATAGTTTCACCCAAGATAATTCGATTTATACTTGAATTAAGTAAAAAGGATTTGGGTATTATGAACAATATAGTGCAAGTTCTTTCACTGGCTTCCGAAGAAAAGTCCATCTCCTCAATTTCCTATTTAAAGGATATTTTAAAAGAAAGGTATTCTTTAAAGGAGTTCGTTGATTCCATAAAGCCTGGTGAAAAAATTCATACCTTTTTGAAAAAACTTTATAATTTAATGTATAAAGAAGAGGAAATTAATTTTCTTTTGAATATTATGATGAAAAGACTTTATAATAATAGAAAACAATTTGTTAATGAAAAGTTTATTTACGATTTTATTTATGATTTATTTATGTTGCAGAAGGAAAAGCAAACAAAGATTTGTAATGGAAGGCTTTTATTTTTGACAGGACTTATGAAAGTTTTTTTAAAAAAGGAGGTGCATTTTGGAATCTCAGGAACTTAATGAGTTAAGAGAGCTTTTAGAACAAAAGAGGGAGATCAAAGCGAGATTAGATAAGTTAAGATCATTAAGGGATAAAACAAAACCTACTATTTTTAAAAAAGTATACGAAGATTATAATGCAAGACTAGAAAAACTTAATTCCGTCATCGAACAGAAAAAAGAGACCGTAAGGAGACTGTATTCCCAGTATGAAAAGGCAAAGATAGGATATTTAAAAGAAAAATCTGCTCATGAAGATGAATTAGAAGAGGCAAAACTCAGGTATATGGTAGGAGAATATGAAGAAAGCGTGTTTAGAGAACTTGAAAAGGAAAAAAGAATTGAAATTGAATCTATTAAAGAAAAAGTGAAAGAACTTGATGAAAAGATGCGTTTTTTAAAGGAAATTCTGGAAGAAAAAGAAGTAATTAAAGAAGTAAAGACTCCTGAAGTTTCTGTTAAGAAATCTCCTCCCTCACCCCCTGCTGAAGAGGCTATAGAAGAACTTGAAGAACTGGAGAGCATACTTGAAGAAAGTCTTAAGCCTATCCCCGAAGAAAAACCAAAGAAGAAAGAAAAAGAGGAATTTCTTGTTGAGGAGAAGTTTATGGATGAACTGGGTAAAGGGGAGGAAAAGAAGAAAACAATTATCTGTCCAAAATGTGGTCATGAGAACCCTCCTGATAGTTATTTCTGTGAAGAATGTGGTACAGAACTGATTCCTGAGGACATTGAGATTTAATAATGAGAAAAACTGCTCTAATTTTTATTCTTTTTTTATCCTGTATTTATTTTCAAAAAAAAATTGATGAAGATTATTTATATCTTTTATATCAAAACTATTACAATTTTTCACAATTTGATAAAGCAGAAAAAGCCTTAAAACTTTTAATTTCTTTTTACCCTAAAGAAAGGTATTTAGAAGAATACATAAGATTCTTATATTTATTTAAAAAATATGATGATGTGATAAATGTTTATAAAAAATATAAAGATAAAATTAATTTTTCAAAAGAAATAACGGGTTATATAATGGCTTGTGCTTTGATAGAAAGAGAAGAAAAAGTTTACGATTCTTTAAGGAATTATTTTTTAAGTTTTATACCTTTGGAAGAAAAAGATGTGGAATTTTTAATAAATATGGAGATTTTGAGAAAAGATAAAAAGAAAGCTCTTGAAATAATAGAACTTTTTGAAAATTATTTTAAGGAAAGTGAGAATATTTTGAGATTAAAGGCTAGAATTCTAATTGAAAATGGGAAATTAAATGAAGGTGTGGAAATACTTGAAAATTTAAAAACAAAAAATGAGGGAGATTTTGTTTTAATGGCAAACACCTATCAAAGGCTTAATGATTATGATAAGAGTTTTTTTTATTTTTTAAAACTGGACAGTCTTAGAAAAGATGACCTGGAAATCAAAAGAAATATAATTCATATTCTTATTCAAAAAAATGATTTCAAAAAAGCTGATTCAATATGTGATATTCTTCTTTCTTATAAAGGCACAGACCCTGAGTATTTAAGATTAAAAGGTTATCTTTTGTATGAAAATAATGATTTAACTGGTGCAATGAAAAATCTTCTACTCTCAATTGAGTTTAATCCTGATGATGACCTTTCTTATTATTATATGGCACGGATATATTATAAACTTTCTCAATATGATAAAGCTTTAAATTATATAAAAAAGGCAATAAGTATAAATCCCAATGTTCCTGAGTATCTCAGCTATAAAATATTCTTAATGATAATAAAAAAAGAAAGAAAGGAAGTTTTTTACGAAATAAAAAATGCTTTGAAAAGGTATTCGGACGACCCGGGTATAAATTACCTCGCAGGTTTTTTCTTTTCACAAACGAAGGATAAAAAGAAGGCAATAAATTTTTATAAAAAATCTTTAAAATATGATTCTTTAAATTCAAATAAATGGTTTGAACTTGGTATGATATATGAATCCTTAAATATGGTCGAGAATGCCGAGAAATGTTTTGAAAAAGTAATAAAGATTGATTCTCTTAATGCGAGCGCATATAATTATTGGGGATATATGCTTGCAGAAAGAGGCATAAAACTTGAACTGGCTATGAAATTAATTGAAAAAGCGCTCCAGATCGAACCAAATAATGGATACTATCTTGATAGCATGGGATGGGTTTATTACAAAATGGGCGAGTATGAAAAAGCAAAGGATTATTTATATAATGCTCTCCAGGTTCTTGATTCCGACCCTGTAATTTTTGAACATTATGGAGATGTCCTCATGAAACTCGGTGATGTTAACCGTGCAAAAGAATTTTATAAAAAGGCTCTTAAATTTGATCCAAAAAACAAAAATCTTTTAAAAAAAGTTGGGGAATAAAAAATTTTTAATAGGGATTACAGGACTTCCCGGCTGTGGAAAAACAGAAGTTTTGAAAGTATTTGAAGAGGAAGGATTTTTTATAATAGAAGGAGATAAGATAGCTCACGAGATATTTGAAGAAAATAGAGAGGAAATTGAGAAAATTTTCAATAAAAAGGGGATAACAAGAAAAGAAGTGGCAGAAATAATTTTTGAAAATTTGGAAAAGAAAAGAAGATTTGAGTCATTTATTCATCCACTGCTTCTTGAAAGGATTTTCGGGCTCATCCAGAATATTAATTTTCCGTATATCGTAGTGGAAGGGACACTTTTATTTGAACTTTCAACAGAAGAAAAATTTGACTTAATTATAACTGTTACAAGTGATTTATCTTCAATTTATGAAAGAATGAAAAAGAAAGGATTCAAAGAAGATATAATAAAGAGTATGATAAATTCCTGTTTTTCGCAGGATGAAAAAATTAAAAGGGCGGATATATGTGTTGATAATAGAGGCACATTATCTGATTTAAAAAGAAAGGTAAAAAGATTATGCAAAATGATAAAAAGATAAAATTGGCTGTAGATGCAACATGTGTAAAACATGGTAAATGGTTAAGACTTTTAGGTTTTGACACAGAGATAATAAAAGGCTCTATTGCATTTGAGAAGATTAGAGGAAGAATTTTGATAACAAGAAATAAAAAACTCAAAAGAAAATTTAAGAATAATATTTTATTTTTGCCGGAGATGCCTTTCTGGGATGCTTTAAATTTCATTATTCAAATGTTATCACTTGAAGAATCATTAAAACCATTTACAAGATGTTCACTTTGTAATGAAGAGGTTGTGAGTATTTCAAAAGAGAAAGTAAAGGGCAAGGTTCCCCATTATGTATATGAAACTCATGACATTTTTTATACCTGTCCAAGATGTAATAAGATATACTGGCAAGGAAGTCATTATGAAAAATTTTTAGAAGATATAAGAAAAAAAATTAAGATAGATATATGAGGTTTTTAAGTTTATTCCTCATAGTTTCATTAATTTTTTCTTGTAAAAGAATAGAGGTAAAGCCTGAAGGAAAAAAAGAAATAAGAATGAAAAAAATTGTTTATAAGAAAAGAGAATTCAGGGAACCTATTCTCAGAGTCCTTTTAAAAGAGGGAAGAGGTGATTTTTATATTTCAGCAACATCGAAATATACAGTAATTTCAAAGAATAAAAGATATTTCGCTTATGCAGGTGATTTTTTAAAATGCAGGTTTGTTTCTTTTGATGAAGTTCTAATTTCTTATAAAGGTAAGGATTTTTTATTTGAAGCGCCTATCTTATTTGAAGCAGAAGGAGGATTTATTTTATTTGAAAATAAAAGATATAGAGGTAAAATCTTGCTGGAAAGAGGCGAAAAGGTTATAAACATTGTTAAACTTGAAGATTATCTTTTTGGGGTTATACCAGCAGAAATAGGAAGAAAAGATCCTTCACTTGTGGAAGCCTTTAAAGCACAGGCAGTGTGTGCAAGGAGTTATGCATTGAGGAAATACTTTGAAAGGAAGGACGCTCCTTTCCATCTTTATGCTGATGTAAAGGATCAGGTTTATCTCGGTAGGGACTATGAAGATGCATGGGGAAACAGTGCCTGTGAAACAACAAGAGGTGTAGTTTGTGTTTATAAAGATGAGATAGCACTTACCCTTTATCACTCTACATGTGGAGGAGTAACGGCAAATTTTAAAGATATGTTTCCTGCAATGGATGAACTTCCCTATTTAAGGAATGTCAGATGCAATTTATACGGAAAGGATTTATGTAAAGTTTCTCCTTATTATTCATGGGAGAGGAAATACAAAAGAGAAGATTTTGAAAATTTGATTAAAAATAATTTTTTTAAAATTTTTGGAATAAATTTGAACGGAAATATATTTAAAAAAATGGATATTAAAAAAAGCAGGGAAGGAAGAATTATTGAAATGAAAATAGAACATGAAAAGGGTGATATTATTTTGAAACCTAATGAAATAAGAATCCTTTTTGGTGACTGTGTAAAAAATATTCCTTTACCATCTGTTTGGTTTGATTTGATCCAAAGGGGGGATGAAATACTCTTAAAAGGAAGAGGATTCGGACATGGTATAGGTTTATGCCAGTATGGAGCAAGAGAGCTCTCAAAAATGGGGTGGAATTATGAAAAAATTATTCAGCTTTATTTCCCGGGCACAAAGATTAAAAAACTATATAATTAAGAATTATTATGGAATAATAATTTTAATATTTTCCTTTATTTTTAATATTTTCCTTTTAAAAGGTATTTTCTTCAAAAACTATACAAGTCCTTTTATGCTACCCTTTTTTATTCTTCTTCTATTATTAAACTTCATTTATTTAAAATTTTATTTTGAAAAATTTAAATTTTTACTTTACCCTTTTTCTTTAATTTATATTTTAATTTCCCATCTTTCTGGTGGATTAAATGGGCTTTTAAAAGGGATTCCTTATTATTTCTTTCTTCTTTTCCTTCCTAAAACTTCATATAGAATATTTTTTTTCATTATTTTTCTATTTTCAGAAATCGTTCCTTCTTTCTTGAATAAAAAGTTTTTTGATACCTTCACATTTTTATTTTTAATTTTTTCTTCCTTTTTAATATTTTCTTTAAAAAAATTAGAAGATTTGCTTAAAAATAAAGATGAAAGGATTGAGTACCTTTCTTCAAAATTGCGTTTCTTTGATACACTCAAGTTAAAAAAAGAAGAAGTATACATTGGAATAAAAGAAACTCCTTTACCGGAGGAACCATATGCCCTTTTTAAAAGATTTTTAAATTATTTAAGTGAGATTTATTTCAATATATACAAACCTCAAACCCTTTTATTCTTATTTTATGATAATATAAAACTTGGGTTCAGATTTGAATCAGGGAACTCAATTGTTCAAAATTTTACGCCTTCTCACATTATCTCTGAAAATTCTCCATTAATTTCCTTAGGGATAAAGCAGAAAAAAATTCTTTTCTTTCCCGAAATGAATGCAGATGGTAAAAGTTTGGGAATCTATACGAGAGACGGAATATATGTTTCTTCCTGTATTTTAGTTCCAATAATACATGAAGGAAATTTATATGGTTTCGTATATATGGATTCAGATACACCAGGTTATTTTTCAGAAGATTTATCCGGCATATTTGAGAAAATTTCAAAGAATATAAGCATAATCCTTAAATTTTTCTTTGAACTAAAAGATAGCAAATTATCGGCAAATAGATATAAAGCACTTTTTGAACTTGCAAAAGAAACTTCAAGGCTTTTAGAGAAAGAAAAAATATTTGAAAAAATTTTTGAAATATGTAAAAATATCTTTGAAATCAACATATTCATATTTTCAAGAAAGATAAGTGATGAGATAGCAGAAATATGTTATATCTTTGATGAAAAGCAAATTATAAAAGATAGATACATATATTTAAATGAGGATTCCCTTTTTTCATTTTCCTATGAGTCAGAATATCCACTTATTTTTAAAAGAATAAAAAGGGAAACAAAATGTTTGAATAAAGAAAATTATGGCGTTAAAAGTGCCTTTTTTGTTCCATTAAAGATAAATGGAAAAATAAAATATGTCTTTTCCTCTCTTTCCTTTTTCTCTGAAACTTTTAGTGAAAATGATAAGGAAATACTCAATTTCCTTCAAAATCAATGTGAGATAGTTCTTGAAAAGGCAGAAATGTATGAAAAGGAGAAAGAGATGGCTAAAAGAGATGGTTTAACAGGTCTTTATAACCACAGATTTTTTCAGGAACTTCTTGAAAAGAGAATTCAAAAAGGAAATTCATTTACACTTGCAATGTTAGATATTGACGATTTTAAAAAATTGAATGATTTTTATGGACATCCTTCCGGAGATAAAATTCTCCTGGAGATATCAAAAATTCTCGATGATAATATAAAAGGGATTGGTTTTTGTGCAAGATATGGAGGCGAAGAGTTTGCCTTATGTATTGATATGCCTAAAAATGAAGGCACTAAAAAATGTGAAGAGATAAGAAAGATAATTGAAGAATGGGATTTTTATATAGATGAAATGACAAAGTTAAAGGTCACTGCAAGTTTTGGGGTAGCAGGATTTCCTGAAGATGCAAGAAAAAGGGGTATGCTTATTGAAAAAGCTGATAAGGCACTTTATCTTGCAAAGAGAAAAGGTAAGAATAGAGTCTATATTTATAAGCAAGAAGAAATGGGGTTATTTTAAATGAGTATTGAAGATAAAATATTTAAAATAATTAAAAGAAAGAAAAATGTTAGTATTAAATATTTAATAAGAAAATTTGGAGAAAATAGGACAAAAAGGGCTTTAGAAAATCTTTTTAAAATTTACCCTCAAATTTATATAAAAGATGATAGAATAGGTATTTTTAAAAAGGGGGTTAGGGTAAGAGGCAGAATAGAAATAAAAAGAGGAAATTACGGTTTTTTAATACATGAAAAAGAAGATATTTTTATTCCGGGTAAATTTTTATCAGGTGCCCTTGATGGCGACTATGTGGAAGTAGAGATCCTTGAAAAGAGAAAAGGTAAGAGGCAAGAGGGGAGGGTAGTAAGGATTTTAGAGAGGATGAAGAGAAAATTTATAGGCACGGTTTTGAAGGATTATTCCGGCTTTTATGTATTCCCTGATGAAGGAGTATTTCCACCGAGAATAGAAATTGTCAGGAAACCAAAAGGTGCAGAACTTTCTGAAAATTTAAGAGTTACATTTGCTCCTTTAAAGGGTGGTAATTTTTGTGAAATAATAAAAATTTTAGGAGATGCTTCTTCACCTCATGTTGATTATGAAGTGGTAATTGAAAAATTTGGGATAAGAAGAGAATTTCCTGATAAAGTTTTGAAATTCTGTGAGAAATTTAAGAATATGAATTCATTTCCTGAAAGGACTTCTTTAACTAATTTAACCCTTTTTACAATAGATCCTGAAACTGCGAAAGATTTTGATGATGCTATATCCTGTGAGAGATTTAATAATGGATTTAAAATCGGAGTTCATATTGCAGATGTTTCCTTCTACACTTCTTATGATACTCCTTTGTTTAAGGAGGCATATAAAAGGGGAAATTCTTTTTATCTTCTTGACAAAGTTATTCCAATGCTTCCCGGGATTCTCTCTTCAAATCTTTGCAGTCTCCTTCCCAAAAAAGAGAGGCTTTCTATTTCTGTTTTTATTTTTGTTGATAAAAAAGGCAGGATTAAAAATTATGAAGTATTTGAAAGTATTATAAAAAGTAAGGCAAGACTCAATTATGATGAAGCACAAAATATACTTGAAGGTAAAAAAATAAATAGAAGATTGAATAAAGAAATATATGAGATGTTAAAGATATGTGGCGAAGTTGCAAGTATTTTAAAAGAAAGAAGACATGAAAGAGGTTCTCTTGATTTTGATATGCCTGAACCACAGCTTTTCTTTGATAAAGAAGGGAAAATAGAAAAGATAAAAAGAAAATTGAATTTATTTTCCCATTCATTAATTGAAGAATTTATGGTTCTTGCAAACAGAGTAATTGCCTTACATCTTGAAAAATCTGGTTATCCTTTTATTTATAGAATCCATGAAGAACCGGATCCACAGAAATTAAAGGAACTCGAACTTGTATTAAAATTTCTTTTAAAGGATAAATTACCCGAAAAAATTTTAAAATATGGAATTTCTTCAATTTTTGATTTGCAAAACATAATTGAAAATTTAAAAGGAGATGAAAGGGAATTCATAGTAAAGAAAATGATTTTAAGATCAATGAAGCAGGCAAAATATAGTATTATCAACAAAGGACATTATGGCTTGGGTCTTGATAAATATCTCCACTTTACTTCACCAATAAGAAGATTCCCTGATTTAGTTATTCATAACATATTAAAAGGATATATGCAAAATAAAAGAATATTTAAAGAAGAAGAGTTAGAAGATTTTGCTGAAAAAAGCACAATTATGGAAAGGATAGCCCAGCAAGCAGAGTGGGATATTGTTCTTTTAAAATCAATTGATTATCTAAAAGAAAAAATGGGTGAAGTGTTTGAGGGAATAATTTCTAAAGTTACAGGGGATGGATTTTATGTAAGTTTATTAAATGAACTTGTTGATGTCTTTATCCCTTTAAGAGAATTAAAGGGTAAATTTAAATTTATAAGAGAAAATTTCACTCTTTTATCAAAAAATAAAAAATACTCGCTTGGTGATAAAATAAATTTAATGATAACCAGAATCGTTAAAGAAAGAAAATATATAGAAGGAATACCTAT
>JBDRZD010000002.1:0-47578 GCA_039803745.1 Caldifarciminota bacterium | reverse complement strand
AATACCTAATTGATAAAAAATTGTTGCAATTATCCATCCAAGAAAGAGCGTATAAATTATTGTTAATAATAAATATTTAAATCCTGCTTCATTTTTAATAGCAATCATTGTGGCTGCACATGGAATATAAATT
The DNA here is from genome assembly GCA_039803745.1 of Caldifarciminota bacterium. Classification (GTDB taxonomy): domain Bacteria; phylum Hydrothermota; class Hydrothermia; order Hydrothermales; family Hydrothermaceae; genus JBDRZD01. Next base: position 47,445 of record JBDRZD010000002.1, on the reverse strand, counting down.
AGGGACATGAGCATAAAGGAATAGGCAGAAAGTGGAGTAAAGATATTTTGTAAAGAGTGAATTAAATTTTCCTTTCCAAGTATTACTCCAAAAGTGCTCACAATAAGTTCCTTTGCTAAAATCCCTATTAAAAGAGAAATACTTACTTCCCATCTTCCAAGACCTGCTGGTGAAAATACTGGTGCAATAAAAGAGCCTATTTTACCAATAATGGATTCCTTGCTTGCATATGGAACACCAGGTGGTAAGGAAGATAAAAGCCATACCAACATACTCATTAAAAATATTATTGTGCCAGCCCTTTTTAAAAATAGTTCACTTTTCAAAATTGCCATCTTTAAACTCCACCTTATTCCCGGTTTTTTATAAGGAGGAAGCTCCATTATAAGAGGAGTTTTTTCTTCCTTTCTTAATATAAATTTACTTAAAATTTTTGCTATAGCTACTGCTAATACAATACCAATTAAATAAATTGAAAAAACAATAAAAGCCTGGTATTCCTTAAAAAATGCACTTGCAAAAAGAATATAAATGGGAAGCCTTGCAGAGCATGAAATTAAAGGTATTATCATTATTGTTATGATTCTATCCCTTTTTGATTCAATTATTCTTGTTCCTAAAATTGCAGGGACATTGCACCCAAAACCAAGTATTAATGGAATAAAGGATTTTCCATGTAATCCCACATAATGCATGAACCTATCCATTGTAAATGCTATTCTTGCCATATATCCTGAATCTTCAACAAGTGAAATTAAGAAAAAAAGTAAAAATATATTTGGCAAAAAAATAAGTACTGAACCTATCCCATTTATTACTCCATCTGTCAAGAAGGAAACTAAAAAGGGCGAAAGAATTTTGGAAAATAAAAACTTTAAATTTAAACTTAAAAATCCTATTATTTTGTCAATTAAATCTGCAATTGGATTACCTATACCAAATATCACTTCAAAAATTAATAACATAAATATTAAAAATAGGGGTATTCCTATGGAAGGGATTGTTATAATTTTATCAATTTTATCACTTATTTCAAGTCTTTTCCATACTTTCTTTTCCTCTTTTACACACTCTTTTAATATACCTTTTATAAATCCATATTTTTTTTCAATAATAAGGCTTTCTGGGATACTATATCCATGAAAGTTTGCTATTCTATTTATTTTCTGAATCACCTCTTTTTTATCTTTTAAAAACTCAATTATTTCTTCATCTTGTGAGAATATTTTTATTAATCCCCATCTTTCCGGAAAATTTTCTGGAAAATTTATTTCTTTTTTAATATTTTCAATAAATTTTTCAACTTCTTCTCCATAGTCTATTTTTAAAGGTTCCTTTTTTTTATTTTTTACTGCATTATATATCGCTTCCTTTAATTTTTCAGTTCCTATATTTTTATTACCAATTGTTTTTACCACAGGTATTTTTAATAGTTGGGAAAGGATATTCTCATTTATAAAAAATCCTTTTTCTTCTGCAAGGTCATTCATATTTAGGCATAAAACAGCATTGTGACCCATTTCTAAAATTTCAATAAGAAGAAAAAGATGCCTTTCAATGTTTGTTGAATCAACCACTACAACAATTGCATCAGGCTTTTCTTCTATCAAATATTTTCTTGCAATTTTTTCATCTAAAGAAAGACTTGAAAGCCCATATGTTCCAGGAAGGTCAACAATATGAAATTTTTCATCTTTATAAGTAAATTCACCTTCATATTTTTCAACAGTAACACCTGGCCAGTTTCCTACCTTCTGGTTTAAACCTGTTAAATTGTTAAATATTGTTGATTTACCGGAATTTGGATTTCCAATAATTGCAATTTTTCTCATTCTTCAACTTTTTCTACAATTATTTTATTTGCCATTCCCCATCCTATTGCTATTCTCATTGTTCCTTTCCCAATTATTACAGGACCATGAAAATTATTTACAATTATTTCAACACTATCACCAATAAGAATTCCAAGAGCATTCATTTTCCTCTGGAAATGTCTCTCACCTAAAAACCCTACAATCTTAACTTTCCCTTTTGGCACCTGAGCCAGTGTCATTTTTAATCATCCTTTTTATATATTTTAAAAGTTTATTCAGTGTTTCCTTACTTATATGATGCTCTATCTTGCAGGCATCAATTTCTGCTTTTTTTTCATTAACTCCTAAAACTTCCTTAAAAAATCTTTTTAAAATTATATGCCTTGAATAAATTTTTTTGGCTTCCCTTTCCCCAAGTTTTGTTAAGGAAATATAACCGTAGTTTTTATGCACAACAAGTTCCTTTTTTGCAAGAATTTTTATTGCTGAATTAACAGAAGACATCTTAACATTTAAAAAATTTGCAATCTCTGAAACCCTTGCAAATCCCTTATCCTTTTTTAAAATATAAATCGCCTCAATATAATCTTCTAATGAAGAACTTAAAAATTTCATTTATCTAACTTTGTTAGTTTTATTTAAGTTTTAAATTATACAGTTTTTAATAGAAAATTTCAAAGACTCTGGATATTTAACAATCTTATGCCATTTTTAACTTTTTATCCACTTCTATTATATTTCTGTATAAATTGTTCAATATCTCAACATAGTCTTCTTTTCCTTCTTCAACTCTATCCATTAATTCTTCAAGTTTTTTGGTGAACTCTTCTTTTAAAAATTCGTGCACTTCTTCTTTACTTTTTAAATAATAATAAACTTTTTTTCCCAACCCTGTTGGTAAAAGAAAACCTTTATTTTCTATAACATAACCTCTTTCTATAAGTTTTTCCACTATTGTGGCATAGGTGGATGGTCTTCCTATTCCTCTTTCTTTCATTTCTTTTACAAGTTCACCATGTGTATATGGATATGCTTTTGGCCCTGAAATAAATTTCTTTTTTTGTGATACATCAATTGTTCCAATTTTTGGCATGTATATTTCAATAGGTAGAAATAAATCCCATCCTCTTTGAAGGATTTGAACAGGTATTTCAATTTCAGCAATTTTTCCTAAAGCCTCTATTTTAAGTTTATAAATTCTTAATTTCACTGGTCTTGTCTGACTCGCCATAAATCGATTAAAGATTAATTTGTAAAGCATGAGATGTTCTTTTTTTAAATCTTCTATCTGTCCACTTAAAACTAAGGCTTTTAATTCTTCAGGCTCTATGTTTTTTGTTGGTCTTATACCTTCATGGGCTCCTCCTTCACCCCAGGTTCTTGGATGAAAATATTCTTCGCCAAATTCTTCTTTTATATATTCTCTGGCTATATTTATTCCATAGTCGGATATTCTTATGGAATCTGTTCTGTGATAGGTAATATAGCCAAGTTCAAAAAGTGCTTGGGCAAATTCCATAGTTTTAGGAAGAGACCACCTATATATATCACTTGCAGATTTAAGCATTGTGTCAGTGCTAAAGGGTGGAGGAGGATTTTTTATTTCTTCTTTTTCCTCTAATAATTCTACTTTTATCTCTGAAATTCCTTTATAGAATTCTTCTGCCTCTTTTTTATCATCAAATGTCCAATCTACTTTCAGTTTGCCTATCTCATCTATATATACAATAACCTTATAAATTTTTTTTCTATGCTCTTTTTCTCTTTCAATTATCCATCCAAGAACAGGAGTTTGGACTCTACCTGCTGATAACCATTGTTTCCCTAATGTATATTGCAAAAGTTTTGAAAATTCAAAACCCACCCATCTATCTGCTACTCTTCTAACTACTTGTGCTTTTACAAGGTTGAGATTAAAATCTCTACGCTCCCTGATAGCCTTTAAAATGGCTTTTTTTGTAACTTCATGGAATTCCATTCTACTTATGTTAGGATTATATGCTCTTAAAAGTTCTGCTATATCCCATCCTATTTTTTCACCTTCTGTATCGGGATCTGTGGCTATTAATATTTCTTGTGCTTCCATTGCCATACGCCTGATGCTCTGAACTATTTTGTTTTTACCCTCTATAACTTCATAAACTGGGACAGGTTTTTGAGTTACATACACACCATAAAAGCCCTCCTCTTTGTTAAGGTCAAGAATATGGCCAAGACTTGCAGTAATCATGAGGTACCTATCTTCTGCTGAAGTTTCTATAAGCTCGTGTTCACCTATTCTTCTTCTAATCGCTTTGCCAAAAAAATTTGCGATGGTTTTTGCCTTATTAGGTGATTCCACTACTATAAGTACAGGCTTTAAAATCTCTTTGCTCTCAGGTATTTCCTCTCCTTTGAGAAATCTTCTAATTTTTTCTCTATCCCTATCTATTTCTTTAAGAATATTTTCCAATTCTACACCATTTATCTTTGTAAATTCTATATCTTCGTTAAACCATCTTACTTTTTTTATAAGATGTTTGAATGCTCTTTGATCATCTACAAGCACAAGACTTAACCCCCTGCTTATACCCCCTGCAAACATACGGGAGGTTCTGCCACTTGCTTGAAGATAACCAGTAGCATCAGAAACAACCATTTGATAACCTTCTTCTGTTTTTCTCAAAGTTATCTCTTCACAGGTTTGTATAAGTTCCATAATCTCTTTTGATGATAAAAACTTACCAACTTCTTCTCTTAGCGTATCTATTTTTTTTAATCGTTCTACTTTTTCACTTAAATATTCATATCTTTTAAGGATTCCAAGCCATTGGTCAAGTTCTTTAAGTTTATGTGGGAGTTTTTTTGCAACAAGACTTCTCAAAGAAGTAAGAGCCCATAAAAGATGAGAAATGTTTTGTTCAAATTTCAAAGAAATTACTATCTTTGGAACCCCGTAAAATAAGGCGTATCTTACAACATGAGGTAGATCTAATCCTCTTGCCAAAGGATTTCTATAAGAGGCTATTCCAATTAGTAGGTCAATATTACCTTCTTCAAAATCCCTGAGTGTGCTTTCATTTAGATCTTCATAAGAAACTGCCTTAATACCTTTTTCTTTGAGATAAGAAATTATTTCTTCAACGAATTCTTTTTTTCTATCAGAAGGCACAAATAATAAACCACCCTTACCTAAAAATTTAACCCATTCCTCTAAAGGTTTTGAATTTATTTCTTCATATAAATCTACTACATTTCTTAAATAAAAAGTAGGTGTCCCTACTTCAAAACCAAGAAGTTCTCTGAAAAGTTTTATCCTGTTTGAGCGGGGATTAGAAGTGGCAGAAGAGACCACGAGGACTCCCATCTTTTTTTCACCGATTTTCATTACTGTTTCAGAGAGTTCCCTTATGTTTTTCCAATCCTCTTCACTTTTATTCCTTTTTTCCTTAAGTCTTATAAGTTTCATTGCGGATTCCAAGTCTTTTTGGGAAAAGCCTAATAAATAAAGTAATTTGTCTATATTTTTTGCAGTTTTTAAGAAGGAATCCACATCATCTACAAATATAAAAGAGAATTCCTTTGGTATAATCTCCTGATTTTTATACAGAAACATAGAAGTACTTACAAGAATTTTAAAATCCCCTTCCTTAAGTTTTGCTTTTTTTATCTCCTTTTGTTTTGGACTTTCTTCTGAAAAATAAAGAATATCCCTTTCTTCAATTTCAAAAGATTTTAATTTCTGGGCAACAAACTCTACAAGAACTTTTGTGGGAAGTATTATGTAAGATTTTTTATCTTTTTTTGCTAAAAAACTGCTCATGGAAAGACCAAATGAAGTTTTGCCAACCCCGGTTGGTGCAAGCAACCCGAAGGAGTTTCCAAGCAAAACCCTTTTTGCCCAACTAACCTGTAAACTCCAGGGTTTTGTTTTCAAATATTTCTCGAAATGCTCTTCCCATTCCTTTAACTCTTCTTCCATTTCGCATAATTTACTTAATTCTCCTTTTCTTACAAGATTTTTACAGTAATTTTGAGAAATTTCGGGCATACATGATTTACAAGGAAAACCTAAAGTAAGTCTATACGCTTCAATATCTCCTCCACAGTTAGGGCAAAGATTTTTAAACAAACTTTCTACCATATTAAAATATTTTAAGGAAATCTAATTAAAAACCTCAATCAATAAGTTCTTCTGGAAAAGGTTCAAGGTATTTTTGCATTAATAAATATTCCTTCTCAAATCTATAAGCAAAATTTTTGATAAGTTCAATAAGGACCCTTAATTCAATTTTCCCATTTCTATATTTTTCTAAAAGATTTAGAAAATGTTTTTTCTCTCTATTATTTAAATGTTCTGAAATATGCCCAAAGATATGCATTAAAGTATTTATATGTTTTGACCTTGTAGGTTTTTGTTTAAAAGTGTTATAAAAAATTTCTTTATATTTTGAAATTTTTTCCTTTAATGAAATTTTACCATCTGCCACAATATTACCAAGTTGTTTAAGATGTTTCTGACTATAGGTCATAAGAAGATATTTATACTTTGTATGAAAATCTATAAGTTTTTTATGAGTAGGATTTTTAATTATTTCTTTAATTTCAGAATAAGCAAAAATTCTTATTAAAAAATGATTTCTTATTTCTTTATTTTTAAGTCTCCCCTCATCCTCTAAAGGAAGAAAAGGGAATTCTTTTTTTAAGTATTCGGCAAAGAAGCCATCAGTTCTCCCTATTATAACTCCTTTTTTATATAATTTTGCTGAACCCACACCACAGGATGGAGACTTTGCCTTAAGAACTGCACCATCGATTTCTTTTAAATTAATCAATATACTTTTAATATAGTTAAGCATTCTATCTGTTAAATCCGTGTCTGTTTCTGGTTGAATCAATTTTTTTTCTCCGTTATTTTTAATAATAATTAAATGTTTTCTTGGAACACCAAGAGAAATTTCAACTTCTGGACACAAATAAACACAGTTTACAAATTTTTTTAATTTTTCAACAAACTCATCTACTATTCTTTCACCATTATATCTTACTGGTTCAAAAAAACATTTGCTAAAAAGTATTGTTGGTTTTATCACAGATTTATATTATAACGGTAATTTACTTTAAAATAATAACTATGAAAAAGGGATTTATTCAGATATATACAGGAGATGGTAAGGGGAAGACAACTGCTGCTGTTGGGCTTGCTGTTAGAGCATCCTTTTATAATCTCAAAGTTTGCTTTATTTATTTTCATAAAGATCCTGAAAGATGGGGTTATGGGGAACTTGAGAATCTTAAAAAACTTGGAGTTGATGTAATTGGTTTTGCTTCAAAGCACCCTCATTTTGATAAAGATGTTTCTTTTGAAGATGTAAGAAGAGAATGTTTAAAGGGGCTTGAATTTGTTGAAAAAATTTTTAATGAAAATAAATATGATATCATAATTTTAGATGAAATAAATATTTCTGTAAGGGATGGATTTTTAAAGGAAGAGGAGATTTTATCTCTTTTAGATAAAAAGCCTTATGGAATAGAACTCATTCTTACAGGAAGAGGAGCAACTGAGAAGATGATAGAGAAAGCAGATTTAGTTAGTGAAGTAAAAAAAATAAAACATCCTTATGATAAAGGGATTTTTGCAAGAAAGGGAATTGAATTTTAAAGGAGGAATAAAATGCTTGAAGGTAAAACAGCAATTATAACAGGGGCTGCATCAGGGATAGGTAAAGCAACTGCAAAAAAATTTATTGAATACGGTGCAAGGGTCATCCTTTTTGATATAGATGAAGAAAAACTTAAAAGTTTCTGGGAAGAAAATATAAAGGATAGAGGATGGTATTTTAAAGGTGATATATCAAGAAAGGAAGATATAGAAAAATTTATTCAGGAAATAAAATCAAGAGATGAAAAAATAGATATCCTTGTTAACAATGCAGGGGTTACAAAAGATACATTTTTAATAAGGATGAAAGAAGAAGACTGGGATTTTGTTTTGAACATAAATTTGAAAGGGGTTTTCCTTCTTACAAAAGAAATTTTGAAGATAATGCTTAAAAATGAAAAAGGAGTTATAATAAATCTTTCTTCTGTTGTTGGAATAACAGGTAATATAGGGCAGTGCAATTATTCTGCTTCAAAGGCAGGAGTTATTGCTTTTACAAAATCCCTTGCAAAGGAAGTTGGCTCAAGAAATATAAGGGTTGTTGCAATTGCGCCAGGTTTTATTGAAACACCGATGACAGAAAAATTGCCAGAGGAAATAAAGAATAAATATTTAGAGCAGATTCCATTAAAAAGATTTGGAAAACCAGAAGAGGTTGCGGAACTTATTTCTTTTCTTTCATCTGATAAAGCATCCTATATAACAGGCTGTGTTATTCAAATTGATGGTGGTATGATATAATGGTTATATTTTTAATTGAAAGCCAAGAATAATTTATTTCCACCCCCGAGGTGGAGGTGACAATGAAGGAGGCATAAAATGGTTGCATTTTTAATTTTGTTATCTTTTATTTTTTATGAAGAAAAATATTTTTCAGAAGTGTCAAAAAAATTGAATATTCCTTTGAGTGAAATTTCTATTGAAAAAGAGGGTTTTGAAATTTATGGATATGGAAAATACAGATTAAAGATTTTTGATAATTTAATATTTTCACCTTTAAAAATTCCCACTTATATAAAAACAATTTCTGAAGGTATATTGCAAAATTCTGATTCTTTATGGGCTTTAACTTATTTTGGATTTGCAAGAATTGATGAGGGGGTAAGAAGGGGATTGATTGAAAGACCATATAAGGGTTTGATGGATTCCTTGGAAAAAATTGAGTTAAATATTTATCTTTCTGATATTTTAAAAGGGATTGGTGTTAAAGAAGAAATTGAAATTTCTGATGAGAATTTGATTAAGAGTTTAATATTTATTTTTAAGGGAATTAAAATTTATTTGAATGAGATAAAAGAATTCACAAAAAATATAAATGAGGAAGATTTTGAGAAAATAATAAAAGGGCTTGAAGAAAGAGGAGAGGATGGTCTTTCCAATACACAAATTGAAAAAGTTATTGAAAATATTGATTTTAAAATAATTTCAAGACTCACAGATGATTTAAGTTTTTTTATTCAAAAAGGAATTGAATTCTTGAAAAATTCTTCATTTGAAAACTCTATTGAATTTAATTCAATTTTTGGAAAGATAATTTTAGGTAAAAAAGAAAATAACATTTATGATTCTCCCCCTTATCTTTTAATAATAGAACCTGATGGAGATGATGAATATATAAATTCTTCAATAACAGATAAGAAATTTCCTTTAAGCATATTAATTGATTTAAATGGAAATGATAAATATAATGGAAGAAATGGTGCTGGTATATGTGGAAGTTCAATATTGATTGATTTAAAAGGTAATGATGAATATAAAGGGGAGAAAATAGGAATTGGGGCAGGTTTATTTGGATTTGGAATAATTTTAGATTTTGAAGGTAATGATAGATATATATGTGATTCCTATGGTGAAGGAGCGGGTTTATTTGGTGTAGGTATTTTATCAGATTTAAAGGGTAATGATTATTATGAAGGATTTCAAGGAATTCAGGGTTTTGGATTTGTTAAAGGGTGTGGTCTATTGGTTGATAAAGAAGGAAATGATATTTATATTGCAAGGGATGATACAATAAAATATCCCTCTCCTCAAAGCGGCGAGCATAATGTTTCTCTTGCTCAGGGAACAGGTTTTGGTATAAGGGCAGATTTTACTGATGGTCATTCCCTTGCAGGAGGTGTTGGATTTTTAATTGATGGAGAAGGTGACGATAAATATTTTTCAGGTGTTTTTGGACAGGGATGTGGATACTGGATGGGTTCAGGATTTTTAATAGATTTTAATGGAAATGATGAATATAAAGGTATATGGTATACTCAGGGTTCTTCTGCTCATTTTGCTATTGGTTTTCTATTGGATTTAAACGGAGATGATAAATATAAAACAGAGATGAATATGGGTATTGGAGCAGGTCATGATTTTTCTATTGGATATTTAGTTGATTATAAAGGTAATGATATATATGAAGCACCAAATTTAAGTCTTGGATCAGGGAATGCAAATGGAATGGGAATATTTATTGATTATGAAGGGGATGACGAATACAAAACAAAAGGAGGTATAACACTTGGGAAAGGAAATATTGACACAGGAAGGATTCCTTCTTTAAGAAATTATATAAAATGTATTGGAATATTCATTGATGGGAAAGGAAAAGATAAATATTATGAAAAATTTGCAAGGAATAAAAAGGTCTGGAAACAAAATAAAAAAATTGAATCAGAAATAAATATAGGAATTGATTTTTAAATCGCTTTTTCAATTTTTACTGCACAAACCTTAAATTCAGGTATCTTTGCAAGTGGATCAAGATTAGTATGGGTTAAAATATTTGCAGCAGATTCTGCAAAATGAAATGGAATAAAAATAACACCCTTTTTAATATCATCTTTAATTTTAACCTTGACTTTTATTTCCCCTCTTCTTGATTTTATTTTAACATTATCTCCATCTTTTAAATTCATATTTCTTGCATCCTGTGGATTTACTTCAACAAAGGCTTCATCTATTTCTTCTTTTAAACTGACTGATTTCCTTGTCATTGACCCAGAATGAAAATGAAAATATATTCTACCTGTTGTCAATATATAAGGATATTCCTCATTAGGCTCTTCAAAAGGTTTTTTATAATGGACAGGATGGAATTTACCTTTTCCTCTTAAAAAGCCGTCTTTATGAAGATATTTTGTACCAAGGTCTTCTTCATTCCTGCATGGCCATTGTATTCCATCATAAAGTTCAATCTTTTCATAGGTTATTCCTGAATAAATGGGTGTTATTTTCCTTATTTCTTCAAATATTTCTTTTGAATCTTTGTAATTCCAGTAAAACCCCATCCTTTTTGCTATTTCCTGAATTATCTCCCAATCACTTTTTGCTTCACCTGGTGGGTGTACCGCTTTATACCCTATCTGGACTCTTCTCTCTGTTGAAGTGTATGTTCCTTCTTTTTCTGCAAAACAAGTTGCCGGTAAAATGACATCTGCAAATTTTGCTGTCTCTGTTAAAAATATGTCTTCTACAATAAGAAAGGGAACTTTATCAAGTGCCGATATTATTTTTTTTGTATTAGGGTTTGTAATAACCGGATTTTCACCTATTATGTAAAGAGCCTTTATATCACCATTTAATATTGCTTCAAAAATCTCAACAAGGGTAAGCCCTTGATTTTCATTGAGTTTTGTTTTCCAATATTCTTCAAATTTTTTTCTTATTTCAGGTTCTTTTATTTTTTGATAGCCGGGATAAAAATCTGGTAATGCACCCATATCGCATGCACCTTGAACATTCTGGTGCCCTCTTAAAGGATTTACGCCAGTGTTTTCTCTTCCAACATTTCCTGTAATCATTGCAAGATTGGCAAGGGATAATACATTTTCTGTTCCTGTGATATGTTGGGTTATACCCATCCCATAAATTATCATACTTTTTTTAGAACTTGCATAAATTCTTGCTCCTTTAATAAGATCCTCTTTATTAACTCCTGTGATTTGAGAAACTTTTTCAGGCGTATATTCTTTTACAACTTCTTTAAGTTCTTCAAAACCTTCTGTTTTTTCTTCAATAAATTTTTTATCATATAAGTTTTCATTAATTATTACATTTAAAAATCCATTTATCCATGCCACATCCGTTCCTGGAAAAATTTCTAAATAAATATCAGCAATTTTTGCAAGTTGTGTTTTCCTTGGCTCAACCACGATTATTTTTGCTCCTTTTTTCTTTGCCTTATAAATCCATCCTGCTATTATGGGATGCTGTTCTGTTGTGTTTGACCCGGTTACCAAAATACATTCCGCATTTTCAATTTCTGAAATAGAATTTGTCATTGCACCACTACCAAAAGCCATTCCAAGTCCAACAACACTTGAAGCATGGCATAACCTTGCACAATGGTCTATATTGTTTGTTCCAATTATAGTTCTTGCGAATTTTTGTATTAAATAATTTTCCTCATTTGTGCATTTTGCAGAAGAAATTACTGCAATACTATCAGGCCCATATTTTTCTTTTATTTCAATTAATTTTTTGGTAATTAAGTTCAAAGCAGTATCCCAATTTGTTTCTTTAAATTCTTTTCCATCTTTTATCAGGGGTTTTTTAAGCCTTTCAGGATGATGGACGAATTCATGGCATTTTTTCCCTTTCAGGCATAACTTTCCTTCATTCACAGGATGATCAGGTCTCCCATAGGTATTTATTATTCTTCCATTTACAACCTCAAAAATTATTCCACATCCTACCCCGCAATAAACACATATAGATGGTACAAATTCAACATTCATGGTTTTTTAAAAAGGGGATTTATTTCTTCGCTTCCTGCTTCATATCCAAAATTATCTTTTACAAATTTATTTATTTTTCTTGTAAGATAGTTTATTGGTAAAAGAGCAGGACATAACTCAAAGCATAAATTGCATTCAACACATCTTCCAGCCATATGAAATACTTTTATTAAATGAAAAACAGGAAATTCAGGAGGAATTTCTCCCTTTTTGACATAAAATTCATCAAATAATATGCATTTTTCACAGAAACAAACAGGACAATTTTCAATACATCCTGTGCATTTTATACATCTCAAAAATTCTTCTTCCCAGAGCCTATAATCTTCAGGAAATTCTTTTTTCATTTCTATTCCGTAATATTTGCATTCGCATTTTTTAACAAGATTTTCAGGACATTCAAGAATTGAAAACCTTATTTTTTTCTCATCTACCTGATTTTCTTTTATCATCTCTTTTAGAGCCTTTTCTTCACATCTTCTTAAAAATAAGTGGATATTTTCTTTCTCAACAAATTTTTTGATATCAAGAAATATTTTTAATAATGGATACCTAATTTCAACTTTTTCAATAAATTCTCCGTTTTTATCCAGTGCAGGTAAAACGAATTCTTTTTCAGAGTATTTGCCCTTTACTCTTTTATATCCAAGTTTATATTCACTCATTTTTTAAACTTCCAAGTTTTTTTATTTTTTCATAAAACTCATATGCTTTTTTCTGCATTTTTATTCCTTCTCCTGCTGAAATCCAAGTTATCTCAATTCTTTCGGGTTCTATCCCTACTTTTTTTAATATTTCTTTTAAAATTTTTATTCTTTTTTCAGCAATTAAATTGCCATGTTCATAATGGCATTCACCAGGATAACATCCTCCAATCAGGATTCCATCAGCACCCATTTGAAATGTTTTTAATAAAATATGAGGAGAAATTCCACCTGTACAAGGAATCTTAACTATTCTTATTTCATGAGGATATTCAAGTCTTAGTGTCCCCGCGAGGTCTGCCCCCCTGTAGGCACACCACTGACAGAAAAAGGCTATTATTTTCATTTTAATATCCCTTCAACTTGTTTTATTATTTCCTTATACCCCATATTTTTTACATTTATTGCATTTGAGAAACATGTAGCAGAGCATATTCCGCATCCCTTACAGTTTATCTCTTTAATTTTACATTTTCCATCTTCTATATAAAGGGCGTCAAAAGCACATACATTCACACATTTGCCACATCCTGTGCATTTTTTTTCATCTATATAAGCAATAAGATTTTCTATTTCATATTCCTTTTTGTTTAAAAATGCAATCACTTTTGATGCACATGCAGATGCCTGTGCAACAGTTTCAGGTATGTCTTTTGGTCCTTGCGCACATCCTGCTATAAATATTCCTGATATTGATGTTGAAACAGGTTCAAGTTTTGGATGAAGTTCCAGCAAGAATCCATCTTCACTTTTTGAAAGTTTTAAAATTTCTGCAATTTCTTTTGTTCCTTCAGAAGGCTCAATTGCATTACATAAAATTACCATATCAAATTCTTTTTCCTGAACTTTGCCTGTTAATGTATTCTCAAATTTTACAATTAGTTTACCGTTTTTTTCATTAATTTCAGATGGTTTTCCTCTTATGAATATCGCACCTTCTTTTTGAACTCTTTCATAAAATTCTTCATATCCTTTTCCTGAAGCCCTAATATCTATGTAAAAGTGATATATTTCAGCATTTGTTCTTTCCTTTATTAAATAGGAAAATTTCAACGCATACATACAGCATACTTTTGAACAATATCTGTTATAATTTATATCTCTGCTTCCGACACAATGTATTATTCCCACACTTTTTGGTTTTCTTCCGTCCCTTGTCAAAATTTCGCCTTTTGTTGGTCCTGAGGAAGAAAGCATCCTTTCAATCTCAAGAGATGAAAACACATTCTTATATCTTTTATATCCATATTCATAAACTCTTTCAGGATTAAAAGTTTTATAACCTGTTGCAACAATTATTGCGCCTACATTGATTTCTATTTCTTCCTCTTTTTGTTCAAAATTTATTGCACCTCTTTTAACTTCTTCTTTGCATGCTTTCTCACAGGTTCTCGGGCATTTTCCTGTTTTAAAATAAATACAGGCATCTTTATCTATAACAGGGGAGAGTGGGAGTGCATATGGTAATGGAATATAGATTGGTTTTCTTAAAGAAAGTCCAAAATCGTATTCGTTAGGGAATTTCCCTTCTTTATAAACACAGTTTTCAATACATATACCACAACCTATACATTTTTCTTCATCAACGTATCTTGGTTTTTTAATTATTTTTAGAATATAATTCCCAGCAGTTCCCTGAATTTCTTTTATTTCACTCAAAGTAAAGATTTTAATTATTTTCTTATTTCTTACTTCGCTCATTTTAGGAGTTAGTATACAGGAAGCGCAATCAAGTGTGGGAAATGTTTTATCAAAAAAAGCCATATGACCACCTATTGTCGCTTTTTTCTCAATTAGAAAAACTTCATAACCTGCCTCAGCAATGTCAAGGGAAGCCTGTATTCCTGCTATCCCGCCTCCAATTACTGCGACTTTTTGTGCTATGGGCATTTTTTTTCTTTCTATTTTTTCATGATATTTAACTTTCTCAATGGCGCCTTTTAAAAGTGAAACTGCTTTTTCTGTGCCATAATTTTTATCTTTCGTTACCCATGAACATTGCTCTCTTAAATTTGCAATTTCAATAAAATGCGGATTTATCTTGACCTTTTCCAATACTCCTTGAAATGTTTTTAAATGCATAGTAGGTGAACAACTCCCTATCACGATCCTATCCAATTTAAAATTTTTTATATCCTCTTGAATTAAATTTTGACCTGCATCAGAACACAAGAATATATAATCCCTTGAAATAAAAACATCAGGATAATTATTAAAAAATTCTACAACTTTTTTAACATCGACTTTATCAGCAATATTTTTACCGCAATGGCATATATAAACACCTATCTTCATTTAATTTTAAATGAAATTAAACTTTTATTTAAAAATAATTCCCTTTCATTTATTTCAAAAGAAATTCCTATAATCTGGGTAAGATAAAGCACAGGTTTTTTGAATTTAAGTTTCAAAAAGGTAAACTCCAGATTTATTCTGCATAAAGGGCAAATAGTAGAAACAATATCAAATTTTTCAACAAAATCTTCAAAAATTTCCTTTATTATTTCATTTCCCCTATAAGGCTCTATCTGAGAGACAACTCCTCCACAACATTTTGTTTTATACGGGAAATTTACCACTTTAAAACCACATATTTCAATTATTTCATCCATTGAAAAAGGATTCCAGACATTTTCTTTTCCAAAAGGTCTTAATGTTTGACACCCATAATAAGGAATAATCTTCAAATCTTTTTTATCTTTTACTTTTAACTTTATTTTATCTTTCATTTCATAAAGATAATAAAGAAGATGTATTATTTCAACTTTATTCTCTGAAAATTTTTTAAGATTGATAAAACATGAACTACATGGAGAAATAAGCCTTTTAATTTTTAAAAGAGTTGCTCTCTCAATATTCCTTTTATTTACTTCTTCAAAATCCTTTTTTGAAACGGATGGTAAAATGGTTGCACCACAGCATTCCCATTCAGGCAATTCTTCAATCTCTTTACCAAGATACCTTAAGATGATTTTTGTAGAATAATAATAATCCTTTGCACTTTGGGTTAAAGAGCAACCCGGAAAAATAGCCTCTTTCATAATCTTTTTTTAATCAAGAGTTTAAAAAGCAAATCAATTTTTTGGATTAAAAAAAGTGGTGAGTTAATAAAATATTCTAAAAAAGCAGATTTTTCTTTTAACCTTTTATTCTTTTTAATATTTCTGTGAAATACTTTATAAAATTCTGCATATTTATTTTTTAACTTATCATAATAATTTTCCCTTATTAAATAAATAAAATCAATAAGAGGAATACCTCTTGGACATTTTATAGTGCAGGTATAACAGGATGTGCAAAGCCAAAATGTATTTATATTTTCAGGTATTTTGTTTTCGGATAAAAAAATGTTAATTAATTTTCTCGGAGAATATTCCATATATTTTGAAAAAGAGCAGGATGCACTACATTTTCCACATTGAATACATGTTTCTATCAAAGATTTATCCATATCCAGCTCAATATAAAAAATAATATTGAAAATTTCAGTCCGTATTTTTTAAAAAGAATAATTATCTTTTCAGTTTTTTTATTGAAAATATAATTGTATAAAAGCAGAGCGAGATTGAAAGCCAGAATTGAAAATAAAAATGCAAGGGAGCCGTTTACGGTAATATAATGAATTATTCCTGATTTCCCCCTTTTAACCCATCCCTCCATTTTTAAAATATACACTATTGAAAAGGCAAAGCCTGCAAAACTAAAATAAGTTGAAAATAATGGAATTAAAATCCTGTAAAAATTTTTAAAATAAGGAATCAAAAGAAATCCTATTTCAAAGCAAATAGCCTCTATTAGAACAGCAACAAACTGACATAAGAAAATTGAAGAATTTAAAAATTTAAAAGATATTGCTATTAACCCTATTAATAATGATATTCCTTTTTTATCATAAATTTTTCTTGATAAGGTAAGAATAAAAATTCCATAGGCAAATACAAATGGAGATTTTATACCTATATTTAAAATCTTCAAGAAATTCCATATTAAAATTTCTCCTATCCCCCATAAAGAACCCATTATAAGAGAAAAAGCAAAAAAATTCATAAAAAAATTATAAAGGAAGAGAATTAATAATTTCCAATTTTTGCCTATTTAAAATTAAAATTTAAATCTATTACACCCTTTTTTACACTTCCGAGGTGTAAAAATTCTTGATTAGGGAAAAGGAGTTTTATTTAAAAATCTCTATTTTTCTTGTATCTTTTTCTTTTTTATCACTTTTTAAATGAAGGAAATATATTCCCGATTTTAAAAATTTTGTATTTAAAAAATATTTATAAATACCTTTTTCAAAATCCCTTTCAAATATCTTTAAAATTCTTGAACCTTTTGTGTCAAAAATTTCAAGGATTATTTTTCTCTTTGATGGGATGCTGAAAATGATTTCTGTTTTTTGATTTATTATATTTGGTGAAATCTGAAGAAATCCAAATTTTTTTGAAGAGTTTGATATTAAATAAAAGTCTGGTGGAAGTTTATCTTCTCTTGCTTCAACAGGCTGGATACTAATGGCGTTTTCCAAAATAAATAAATATAAATCAAGGTCATTACCTGTTATATCTTTATCTTCATCAACATCAACCCATAAAGCAGTCCATAAATCATATAAGCCATATGGAGCATTTGTTGGTATAACAAATATTCTTGCTCTTGTGCTTTGCTGAGGAGAAACTAAAACAAGAGAATCATTTTGAGGGTCATCTATAAATCCAACATTCGGATTATAAAGAGAAGCGCCAAGTAAAATATTTTCATGTTTTTTTTCACAGTAAGAATAAATGTTATAATAAATTATAAATGTGTCACCCGGCTGAACCTGATTTTGGGAAACGCTTATAGAATTTATTTTCATTGGTGTTGCAATATACATATTTCCTGGCTCATAATAGTGGTTAACAATCCATTTCCATAATCTTCCCTGATTATAAGCCCATCTTCTTGACCCCCACTGACACATGCCTCTTCCATGTCCATAACAACTATATCCTGCACAAACAGGGTCTTCTATGCATGGCCAGCTGATACCTGTTCCACTGTATCCATCACCACATCCACAGTTATTATTTTCAGCAGAATATTCTGACCTTGCATAATCAGAATTTTTTTGAAGTAAAATTCCATTTGTAATATAAGTAGCAAGTGTGCAACTTGCATAAATATCACTTCCATCCCATACCTGGCAGCAGGCATTGTCACATATATCATAATTTGGACTATAGGGATGTATAACATAGTATGTTCCATAACTTCTATAAGGAATTGAGCCAGCCCTTAATGTATGCTGCCCCCATGAAGCAATCCATTCATCATCAAGCCCGCTTGAGACATAGTACTCTAAACTCATAACAGCAACATTGGTACAGGTCCAGCAATCGCAAGGATGTCCAACTCTTATTGATGGTGGTGGATCCAGTACTATTCTTAAAATGTTTTCCTCTATTTTGCCTTCAAATCCTTTATAAGGAGAAGATGGCAATTCACCTGTTCCTTTTCCTCTTATTTCAGGAATTATTTTTTCGCCTTCCCCTTCTTCCATCTTTATTTTCAATATCATATTTTCAGGTATTAAGATTATCTCTCTTTTCAATTTTTTATATCCTTTAATTTTTAATATCACTGTATCCTTAGGCACATCTTCTGGAGAACTGTATTCTTTTTCTTCAATTTTTATCCAGAATTCAAAAATCCCTTTTTCATCTGTAAATGTTTTTAAATTTTTTCCTTTTAATATTACTTCAGCATTTTTCAAAGGCTTACCATTTAAATCTGTCACATATCCCCTTATGCCTGTTAAATCCTCTTTTTTTTCAGGAAAGATATCTTCTTTTTTTAAAGGTGAAAGTAAAACATTTACCTTTAATGTTTCATTTTCTTTTATGTAGAAATATGTCCATAGAGGTGAATATCCTTCTGCTTCAAAATAAAATTCATATTTTCCTTCTGGAAGGAAAATTTCCTGTTTCCCCTCTATTATTGTACTTCCTTCTGTTTTCCCATCCTTTAAATAATTTATTTTTGTCTGGATGCTTTTCCCTGTATACGCATCTTCAATCTGAAAGATTATTTTACCTTCTTTTGATTTTGTTCCCAATAAAATTATAAATAGGATTAAAAATTTCATATCACCTCCCTAACTTAATTCTTTATTATATGCAAATATGCTAAATATACCACCTGTATGTAAAAATAAAATTTTTTTAAATTCTCTTGATTCATTTAACATCCCATAAAATGCCTTACCTGTGTAAACAGGGTCTAAAATTATTCCATAATTTCGTGAAATATTTTTAATAGTTTCAATTTCTTCTTTATAAGGAATTCCATATCCTTCACCAATATATCCATCTATTAATTCAATATCAGATGGTGATATCTTTATTGGCAATTTATATTTTTCAATTGCTTTTTCACATATATCTTCTATTTTGCCTTTAAAAAATTTTATAGAATCACAAACAATTATTCCAATTAATCTTATATCTAAATTTAAAAGTTTCTTTCCTATTAAAAGACCAGCATAAGTTCCACCAGAACCAACTGCAAGATATATTGCTTCAATTTTTTCTTTTATAATAAAATTTTTCATCTCATCCATACATTCCACATATCCAAGACATCCAATTTCATTTGATGCCCCTTCAGGAATAATATAAGGCTTTTTGTTATTTTTTCTCAATTCTTCTGCTGTTTCTTCGAGTATTTCATTTATTCTCTCTTTATACTCTTCATAACTTACATATTTAATTCTTGCTCCTAAAAGATGGTCTAAAAATAAATTACCTTGATAAGGTTTTTCTGGTTTGCCTCTTAATACAAGATGAACATCAAACCCAAATTTTTTACCTGCAAAGGCTGTTGCTCTACAATGGTTGGATTGGATTCCTCCACATGTAATTAAAGTGTCGCATCCTTTTTCTTTTGCATCAAAAATAGCATATTCAAGTTTTCTTATTTTGTTTCCTGAGGATATAAGACCTGTATAATCATCCCTTTTTATATATATCTTTGCGGGGTGAGGAAAATTTTCAAGAAATTCTATAGGAGTTGGTTTCCACGCAAGATTTACTTTCTTCTTTTTCAATTTTTCTATTGTTCTCATAATTTTAATTATAATGCTTTTCATTATAAAAATAAAATATTTGTTTATTTTCTTTTTTTTCCTATATAATTTATTTTCTTTTTAATTGGAGGTGAATTATGGAACACATAAAGGGAAAATTTATAGGTGAAGGGTGGGAAAGAATTTTAAAAATAAAGAATCCTGATGTTTATAAATTTATAGAAAAATATGTTGAACTCTGTAATCCGGATAAGGTTTATGTGAATATCGGAACAGAGGAGGATTTAAAATATATAAGAGAGAAGGCGATTGAAGATGGTGAAGAGATAAAACTCAAAATAGAGGGTCACACAATTCATTTTGATGGATATTATGACCAAGCAAGGGATAGAAAGAATACAAAATTTCTCTTGCCACCCGGAGTTGATTATGGTAAGTATATTGAATGGATGGAAAGGGATAAAGGGCTTGAAGAAATACACGAACTCATGAAAGACATAATGAAAGGTAAAACACTTTACATTTCTTTTTATACCCTCGGTCCTGCTCCTTCTGATTTTGCAATCCCGTGCATCCAACTTACAGATTCTGCTTATGTTGCCCATAGTGAAAATATTTTATACAGGCAAGGATATGAAGAGTTTTTAAGAAAGGGTAAAAAATTTGTATTTTTTAAGTTTATCCATAGCGCAGGAGAACTTGATGAGAGGAAGACATCAAAGAATATTGATAAGAGGAGAGTTTATATAGATTTGATTGATAACACGGTTTATTCAATAAATACTCAATATGGTGGTAATTCAATAGGACTTAAAAAACTCTCCTTAAGGCTCGGAATTTATAAGGCTTCAAAAGAAGATTGGCTTATGGAGCACATGTTAATAGTTGGTATTAATGGACCAAAAGGAAGGGTTACCTATTTTACTGGTGCATTTCCATCTCTTTGTGGAAAAACTTCAACTGCAATGATGCAAGGTGAAAGACTTATAGGTGATGATATTGCTATTTTAAAGAATAAAAAAGGAAGAGTTTATGCAGTAAATATTGAAAAAGGAATGTTTGGAATAATTGAAGGGATAAATCCTGAGGATGATCCTATAATTTATAAGGCTCTTACAAGTCCAGGTGAAGTCATATTCTCAAATATTTTAATGACCGAGGATGGAGATGTTTATTGGGTTGGAAGTGGAAAAGAATGTCCTGAAAAAGGTATAAATCATTCAGGTGAATGGTATAAAGGGAAAAAAGATGAAAAAGGTAAAGAAATACCTCCTTCACATCCAAACGCAAGATTTACAATTGCATTAGAAAGATTTGAAAATCTTGACCCAAGGTATAATGACCCTGAGGGTCTTGAAATAGGAGGAATTGTCTATGGTGGGAGGGATTCTGATACATGGGTTCCTGTTGAAGAAGCCTTTGACTGGGTTCATGGCACAATAACAAAAGGGGCATGCCTTGAATCAGAACCTACTGCTGCTGTTCTTGAAGCAAAAGCAAAAAGAGAATTCAATCCAATGTCAAACCTTGACTTTTTATCCGTTACAATAGGTAAGTATATTAAAATGCATCTTAATTTTGGGAAAAAATTAAAGAAAAAACCGAGAATTTTCTCAGTTAATTACTTTTTGAGGGATAAAGACGGGAAGTTTTTGAATGAAAAGGCTGATAAAAGGGTATGGTATAAATGGATGGAATTAAGAGTGAATAAGGAAGTTGACGCAGTTAAAACACCTACAGGTTATATTCCAAAATATGAAGATTTAAAGAAATTGTTTAAAAAGGTTTTAAATAAAGAGTATAAAAAAGAAGACTATATAAAGCAGTTTACTTTAAGAATTCCTGAGCAGATTGCAAAAATTGACAGGATGCTTGAAATTTATAAGGAAATAAAAGATACACCAAAGATTTTCTTTGATGTTTTAAAAAAACAAAAGG
Source organism: Caldifarciminota bacterium (assembly GCA_039803745.1). Classification (GTDB taxonomy): domain Bacteria; phylum Hydrothermota; class Hydrothermia; order Hydrothermales; family Hydrothermaceae; genus JBDRZD01. The sequence continues at coordinate 25,561 of JBDRZD010000002.1, read as the reverse complement.
AAAGACTTTTGGAGGTTCAAAAGAAGAAGGGAGATTATGTCTCACCATTTGAATTCTATAAAGTGGGAGGTGCTTCCCGCAAGAAAAAATCTTAAAAAGGCAATTTTTTTTATAGTTTTTTTAATTTTTATAACTTTGCTTTTTACATTTTCCTTTGGAATCTTTTGGGGTATATTTGCATTCTTAATTCTTTTTTTCTCAAATATAAGTTTTTTTACAAAAACAGAATATGAAATAACAGATAAAAAGATAATTGTAAAAAGGTTTTTTTACAAGATTGAAAAGGACTGGGAATGGGTAAAAAGAATAGAAGTTGATAAAAATGGAATATTTCTATCACCCTTTGAAAAAAAGTCATGGCTTGACCCTTTTAGAGGTATTTTTCTTTTAACCTTTGAACCTCAAAAAATATATGATGAATTCAAGCGAATGGGAAAAATTAAAAAATAATTATGAAATTTTAATTGAAAAAATTGAGAAGAGTGCTATCCTTTCAGGAAGAAAAAAAGAAGATATTATAATTGTTGCAGCAACAAAAGGTGTTCCATCATATAAAATAGAGATGGCAATAGATTTTGGGATAAAAATAATAGGGGAAAATAGGGTTCAGGAGGCAGAGAAAAAAATTCAGGAAATTAAAAAAGAATGTGAATGGCATATGATAGGAACTTTACAAAAAAATAAAGTTAAAAAAGCATTAAATATTTTTAAAATGATTCAATCGGTTGATTCTTTAAAGATTGCAGAGGAAATAAATAAAAGAGCACAAGGAGAATATCCTGTACTTATTGAAATTAATACTTCTTTTGAAGAAACAAAGCATGGTTTTGAACCTGACGAATTTTTAAAAAATTTTGAAGATTTAATTAAATTTAAAAATTTATCAATTCAAGGTCTTTTTACACTTGGACCATATCCGGTGGAGGAGAAAAAATCAAGAAAAGCGTTTTCCCTTTTAAGGGAATTAAAAGAGAAAATCGAGAAGGAATATGGTGTCAATTTAAAATATCTTTCAATGGGTATGAGTGAGGATTTTGAATATGCAATTGAGGAAGGAGCAAATATGATAAGAATAGGAAGATTTTTATTTGGGGAAAGAAAACCCTTATAATTACATTATGAAAGTTTTATTTATTTTAACAAATTTTTTATTCTCTCAATGGGGGCAGGACATAAGGCTTACAAATGATGTAAACAGTTCCACTTTACCTGTAAACAATCAAAGGGCAATTTTTTCAAATGGTGACACAATCCATATAGTATGGGAAGAGGATAGGGATGCAAATTATGAGATTTATTATAAGCGTTCTTTGAATAATGGAACTACCTGGGGAAACGATTTTCGTTTAACAAATGACCCGAATTCATCAACTCAGCCCTGCGTTTTTGTATCAGGTTCAAAAGTTCATGTTGTATGGGTTGATACAAGAAATGGGAACTGGGAAATTTATTATAAAAATTCACCAAATAGTGGTGCTTCCTGGAGTATTGATAAAAGACTCACAGATAACCCTTCTTATTCTTATTCACCCTGTGTTTTTGCATCAGGCTCCTATGTTCATGTTGTATGGGTTGATGAAAGAGATGGGAATAAAGAGATTTATTATAAAAGATCTAATGATGGAGGAAATACCTGGGGGAATGATTTTAGACTCACAAATAATCCTAATAATTCAACAAATCCATCTTTGTGGGTATCAGGTTCAAATGTTCATGTAGTATGGCAGGAGGACAGGGATAATAACTGGGAAATTTATTATAAAAAATCAATTGATAATGGAAGTACATGGAGTTCTGATATTCGTTTAACAAATAATCCCCAAAGTTCATTATATCCCTCAATTTCTGTTTCAGGCTCTAATATTCATATTGTTTGGGTTGATAATAGGGATGGAAATAATGAAATTTATTATAAGCGTTCAAATGATAATGGGAATACATGGAGCAATGATATAAGGCTTACAGATAATACTCAGGAATCTTTTTATCCTTCAATATTTGTTTCAGGAGCAAATATTCATGTTGTTTGGACTGATTATAGGGATGGAAATAGTGAGATTTATTATAAAAGATCAATTGATGGTGGAAATACATGGGAGACTGATTTTCGTTTGACAAATAATGTAAATTCTTCGGTACATCCCTTCCTTTCTGTTTCAGGCTCAAATGTCCATGTAATATGGCAAGATAATAGGGATGCAAACTGGGAAATTTATTACAAGAAAAATCCAACAGGGAATGGAATAGAGGAAAAATTTGATAGGGATAAAAAAACTGAAATTTATAAGAATTTATTTATTGATAACTTGAATTTTAAAAGTGAGAAAATAGTGGATATTTATGATTTGAATGGTAGAATTGAGAAATTTAAATCACCCAAAATTTATTTTTTAAAAAATAAGGGAAAAATATTTAAAGTTATAAAATTGAGATAATTAAATTTTTCTTTCCTTTTTGTATTTATCTAAAACATCCAGAACATAATCAATATCATAGGGTGTATGATCAGCATTTACCTGAAACCTTATTGTTTCGTCTCCTCTTGGAACAATAGGATAAGCAAGTCCTGTTGCAAGAACACCATTTTCTATTAAATAATTGACTAAATCTTTTGTTTTCCATGTATCCCTTATAAGTAAAGGAACAATTGGATGGTCACTTTTGATTGTTTCATATCCTAAATTCATAACACCATCTCTGAATCTTTTTGTTACATCCCTTAAATATCTTAGTCTTTCCCTTCCTTTTTCACTATCAAGAAATTCGATAACTTTCAATGCACAGGCTGCTTCTGCAGGTGTTATAGGATTTGAATACACATATGTAATTGCTGTTTCTCTCAAATATGTTATTACTTTCTCATCAGAACAAACATAACCTCCATTTACTCCAAATGCCTTTCCTATTGTTCCTACAAGCAGATCGCATCTTGCACCTGTATATTCTTCTGTTCCTCTTCCAGTTTCACCAAAAGCACCAACTCCATGGGAATCATCTACAACTGTTATTATATTTTCCTCAAAATTTTCGTCATATCTTTTAGCAATTTCTTCAATTTCCTTTAATGGTGCATAATCACCCCTCATACTGAAAACACCATCTGTTATTATAATTAATCTCTTTGCTTTTCCAATAGAGCTTTTAACCTTTTCTTCAAGGTCATTCATGTCAAGGTGTTTATAAATGAGTTTATCTTTTGGTCTTGCAAGTCTTATTCCATTTATTATACAGTTATGATTCAATTCATCACTTATTACAATTGTTTCATTTGTTATTAATGATGCTAAAATTCCCACAACCGTTACATAGGCAGCACTATAAATCATACAATCTTCCCGGTTATGAAATTTTGCAAGTCTTTTTTCAAGTTCTCTATGGGGCAAAAATGTTCCACTTATAAACCTTACAGCACCAGGACCAACACCGAATTTTCTTGCTGTTTCTTCTTCAACCTTTATTATTTCATCTAAAAGGGACATACCAAGATAAGAATTTGAATTCATCCTTATAAATTCTTTATCACCAAAGCCCTTGAGAAAATACCTTGGTCCTTTCCCGTTTTCAGGTTTTTTAACCCCCGTGATTATAAATTCTTTGCCCTTCAATCTTCCTTCATTTTTCAGTCTTTCAATTTCTTTTTCAAGAACAATTTTAAGTTTATCAACTCCCATTTTTTCCTCCTTTAAATTTTATTCTTTACATTCACAAGGCATCTTTTTACATCTTGGACAAACTTTAAAGTATTTTTCTTTAACACATTTTTCAACATCAATATTTAATAAATTTGCAATTGATGTGAGCCATGCAAAAATATCAGCAATTTCCTCCTCCAATTTTTCTCTGTCATTCTTTTTAATTCCTCTTGCAAGTTCACCAATCTCCTCTATCATCCATCTAAAAGTTCCATCAACTCCTCTTTTTTTATCCTTTTTATAATAAATTTCTTTAATTATTTTTTGAAATTCAGATATTCTCATTCTATTATTTCAATTCCATTCATATAAGGAATTAACCTTTCTGGAATATGGATTCTTCCTTTTTCATCCTGATAATTCTCAATTAATGCTATAAAGGTCCTCGGCAATGCAAGTCCTGAGCCATTCAGAGTATGAACAAATTCTATTTTTTTACTTCCCTTTCTTCTGAACCTTGTCATTGTCCTTCTTGCCTGAAAATCCTCACAATTTGAAACTGAAGAAACTTCAAGCCATCTCTTAACACCCGGTGCCCATGCTTCAATATCATATGTTTTTGAAGCAGCAAAACCAAGGTCACCTGTGCAAAGCAAAACAACTCTATAGGGAATATTAAGCAATTGTAAAATTTTTTCAGCATCATTAACCATTTTTTCAAGTTCATCATAGGATTCTTCTGGTTTTGTAAATTTAAAAAGCTCAACCTTATTAAATTGGTGAACCCTTATCATTCCTCTTACATCTTTTCCATAACTTCCCGCCTCTCTTCTAAAACATGGTGTATATGAGACATATTTTAAAGGTAATACATCTTCCTCAAGGATTTCATCCCTGTGTAAGTTTGCAAGTGCCATTTCTGCTGTTGGTAAAAGATAGAGGTTTTCGTCCTTTGTCTTATACATTTCTATATCAAATTTTGGAAGATGACCGCTTCCATATGCACCTTCCGGCTTTAAAAGAAAGGGCGGTATTATTTCCTTATATCCATGCTCTTTTGTATGTAAATCTAAAAAGAAATTTATTAAAGCCCTTTCTAAAAGCGCCCCTTTTTCTTTGTATATCAAGAATCTTGAACCAGCAATTTCACCTGCTTTTTTAAATTCAAGTATACCAAGTTTTTCACCAAGTTCCCAGTGTGGTTTTGGTTCAAAAGCAAAATCTTTTATTTCTCCCCATTCTCTCACAATTACATTTTCAGAAGAATCTTTACCTACAGGAACAGATTCATGAGGAATATTTGGAATTTCAAGTAATATTTCTTCAATTTCTTTTTCTTTTTCCCTATACCTTGTCTCGATTTCTTCGATTTCTTTACTTATTTTTTTACCCTCTATAAGTAGATTTTCTATATTTTCACCTTTTCTTTTCTTTTCTCCAATTTTTTTTGCAATCTCATTTTTTTCTGCGTTTAAATCGTCAAGTCTTTTTTTAAGTTCTCTTAATTCCTTATCAAGATTAAAAAGATGATCAAAATTAAAATCATAATTTCTTTTTTTAAGCGATAAAATCAAAATTTCCTTTTTTTCTCTTAAATATTCTCTTGAAATCATAGAGTTTAATTATAACATAAAGAAATGTTAATTAAAAAATAATTAAATAAATTTGAATTTTTTTCTCTTTTATAATTATAATTATACATCAAATTTTGGCGGCGTAGCTCAGTGGTAGAGCAGGGGTTTCATAAGCCCTGTGTCGGCGGTTCGAATCCGCCCGCCGCCATTATTTTCTTAACATTCCAAGTTGCCACATTAAGAAGATATATTCATCGGTTATTGATTTTATTATTTTTTTAAGAGGTTTACCTGCTCCATGGCCTGCTTTTTCTTCCACATATAGAATTATTAAATTGTCTTTTGAAATCTTTTGCATTTTTGCAGCCATTTTCATCGCATGCATTGGATGAACCCTTCCATCAAATTCTGAAGTTTTAAAGAATACAGAGGGATATTTTCTATTTTCTTTTAAATTATGATATGGTGAATAGGCATAAAGATATTTAAAATCATCTTCTTTGTCAGGATTACCATATTCAGTAATCCATATATGGGCAACACCAAATTTATGATATCTTATCATATCAAGGAGTGGAACCCCGCAATAAACTGCTTTAAAAAGTTCTGGTCTTTGTGTCATTACAGCACCTACAAGCAATCCACCATTACTTCCACCCATTATTGCAAGTTTTTCGGGATTTGTATATTTTTTATTTATTAAATATTCTGCGGCACTTATGAAATCATCAAAAACATTTTGCTTTTTCTCTCTCATTCCTTCTCTGTGCCAATTCTCACCATATTCATCTCCTCCTCTTATTCCTGCTATCGCAAAAATTCCTCCTCTTTTTAAAAAGGGAATAAGGGTTTCCATAAAATATGGAGATATTCCTAACCCAAATCCACCATAACCAGTTAAAATTAAAGGATTTTTTCCGTTTAATTTAATTTTCTTTTTATGAATTATATACATTGGGATTTTAGTTCCATCCTTTGAAGTGTAAAATAAGAATTTTTGTGTATATTCATTCACATTAAAATCCATTTTTTCCTGAAAAATTAATGTATCTTTAAAATTGTTCAAATTGAATTTATGAATTGAATAAGGATAAAAAAATGAAGTAAATACATAATAAAATTCAGGAGAATCATAATCTTTTTCTCTTATCCATATGCTTCCTTTTTGTGGTGTTTTTATTTCATATTCTATTTTCCCATTTAAATCAGCAATAAATAGTCTATAATATGTATCCTCTTTTATTGTAAATATTATTTTGCCACCACAGAATGTGAAATCCTTTAAAACGCCTTTTCCTTCTGGAATTATTATTTCACTTTTATTTAAATCAGGATTTTCTGCGTTTACTCTTATCAATTTATAATTTGGTGCATTGTAATTTGTTTTTATATAAATATAATCTTTATAAACTTTTGCTTCAAATATTCCGTCGAGGTCTTTTGCAATTGGAATAAATTTTTCATCTTCTATTTTTTTAAAATAAAGGTCATTTTTGTCCCATCCTTTTGAAACTTCAAGAAATAAATATTTACCATCTTTTGAAGAATAAACAGATGGAATCTCTGTGTCCGAAAGTTCTTTTCCTAAAATATATCTATCATTCTCATATTTATCACGGAGTTTATGAAAATATATTCTTGGCAAAAATTTTTCTCCTCCTTCATTTCTTGAATAATAAAATCCTGAATTATCCTTTAGCCATGCCACACTCGTCCATTTTGTTTCAGGTATTTCATCAGGAAGTAATTTTTTATTTTCAGTATCAAATATATATAAGGTGCTTGCTTCGCTTCCTTTTTCTGATTTTCCGTAAGCAATGTACCTTCCATCAAAGGAAGGATAGAAAAAGTCTAAACTTATTATTCCTTCTTCACTCCATTCATTTGGATTCAAAATTATTTCTGCCTTTTCAGGGTTAAATTCATTTTTACTCATATACAAAATTGCGTGATTTTCTTCACCTTTTCTTTTAAAAAAGAAAAATTTATCCCCATAAACAACTGGTGCGCTTATTCTTTCCTTTGACAGAATTTTGAGATATTCTTCTTCAATCTCCTTTCTTTCAGGAATAGAATCAAGAAATTTTCTTGCAAATTCATTCTGTTTTTTTATCCATTCCTTAACTTCTTCATTGTCTACATCTTCAAGCCATCTATAGGGATCCTCTATAACAAATTCAAAAATTGTATCTTTAACAATTCTTTCTTTTGTCTCAGGATAAATGAATTTCATTTTAAATACTCCTTTTAAAATTAAAAAAATTAACAGAATTTTCATAATTTAATTATAATTTTTTTGTTTTTAAAAATCAATTTTGATTGACTTTTTTAATAAAAAACTTTAAAATTATTTTTTTAAATTTTTGGAAGGAGGTAATTTTATGAAAAAATTTAGTGGTGTAATATTAGGTATATTTATAATATGGGCGTGCGCACCAAGACCTACCCAACCTGCTGCAAAACCGGCAGAAGAGGAAATAATAGTGGTTGGAGAGGAGGAAGCAGCAAAACCTGCTGAAGAAGCACCTATAGTTGAAGAAGGAGAAGTAAGTTTTGAAGAAGCAACTCCTGCTCCAACAACTCCTACAAAAGAAGTTACACCTCCTCCCTCTGTAACTTATGGATATAGGGTCCAGATTCTTGCAACTTCAAATAAAGAAAAGGCTGATATGTTTGCAAAAGAGGCTCAGGCAAGATTCCCAAATCAAAAAGTTTATGTTGAATTTATTCCTCCTTATTATAAAGTGAGAATCGGTGATTTTATTACAAGGGAAGAAGCAGAGGCATTCAGGGCAAAAGCAAAATCCCTTGGATATTTTGATGCATTCATTGTTGAAAGTCAAATAACACCAAAATAAAAATTTTTGGAATTTATTTTTGTTTCAAAAAATAAAGGGAAATTAAAGGAATTTAAAAATTTTTTTAAGGACTTAAATATTAAATTTGTACTTTTTGATAAAAAAATTGAAGAAGAAGGTTTAACTTTTTTTGAAAATGCTTATTTAAAAGCAAAAGCAGGGTTTGAAGAAAGGAGAATTCCCTCTATTGGTGAAGATTCAGGTCTTGTAGTGGATTATCTTTATGGGATGCCCGGTATTTTTTCTAATAGATTCTCTGAGGAAGGAGACGATAAAGGAAATAGAAAAAAACTTCTTGAACTTTTAAAAGATGTTCCTTTTTATAAAAGAAAGGCAAAATTTGTGTGCATTATAGTTCTTTTTTTATCAAAAGAAAAATTTTTTGTTTTTAAAGGAGAGGTTGAAGGATTTATAAGTTTTGAAGAAAGAGGAGAGTATGGATTTGGTTATGATCCAGTTTTTTTATATCCACAACTTGGCAGAACTTTTGCTGAATTACCTGTGTATATTAAAAATAAATTAAGTCATAGGGGAAAGGCGTTAAAGGAATTTAAAAGATTTATAATTCAAAATGAAAGCAATCTTTTTGGATAGGGATGGAACAATAATAAAAAATGTTCCTTATTTGAATGATCCTGAAAAGATTGAGTTTTTGCCTTATGTTATTGAAAGTTTAAAAATTTTAATTTCTAATGGTTTTACTCTCTTTATTGTTACAAACCAATCAGGTATTTCAAGAGGACTTATAAAATTAAAAGAACTTGAAAAAATTCATAAAAGGATCAAAAATATTTTAAAAAAGAAAGGTATAAAAATAAAAGATATTGTTTATTGCCCGCATCTTCCAGAAGAAAATTGCAATTGTAGAAAACCAAAAACAGGTCTTATTGAAGTTCTTCTTAAAAAATATAAAATTGATTTAAAAAAATCCTATCTAATAGGAGATAAAGATGAAGATATTTTACTTGCAAAGAACATAGGGATAAAAAGTGTTTCTGTTTCAGATAAAATCAATGTTAAACCTGATTTTATTGCAAAAAACTTTAAAGAGGCAGTTTTATGGATAATAAAAGATTTATCTTCTTAATTTTTGTTTTATTTTTAAATTTTAGACTTGCAAGGGTTAAGTATTCAGGAGGAGACTGGTATAATGACCCTGAAATTTTACCGAATCTTGCAAGAGAGATTTCTAAAAGAACAGAATTAAAGATAGAGCCTATTCAAGATATTATAGAGTTATCAGATAAAAGAATATTTAATTATCCTTTTATTTTTTTAACAGGACATGGAATGGTTGATTTTTCTCCTGTTGAGGCAAAAAACTTAAGAGAATATCTTATAAGAGGCGGTTTCCTTTACATAGATGATGATTATGGGATGGATGAGTATATAAGGAAAGAAATAAAAAAGATATTCCCGGAAAAAGAATTGATTCATGTTCCCTATGACCATCCTATATATCATCTCTTTTATGATTTTGAAAGTGGTCCACCAAAAATTCATGAACATTATCCAGGTCCCCCTGAAGGACTTGGTATATTTTATGAAGGAAGACTTGTAATTTTTTATACTTATAATTCAAATATTTCTGATGGATGGACAGATGCATATAATGATCCTCCAGAGAAACAAGAGGAAGCAATAAGAATGGGAATAAACATAGTGCTTTATGCATTTTTATATTAGAAACCAATTAATAAATAGGCGAGTCTAAAATGTTGATAAAAAGGAGGTGAGAAAATGAGAAGAGTATATAAAATAATAATAATGGGATTAATTTTATTCTCATCTAAAATGCTGTATGGGAAAGAATATGCCAGAGAAGAGTATCATCTTCCATTTATTATTTTACTAAAGGATCCATCTGTATTAGAAGAACTTTCACTAAGTGAAGAACAAAAAGAAAAAATAAAAGATATACATTTTAGCAATGAAAAAGCTGCTGAGGAGATTAAAAGTAAAATAAGAATTAAGGAAATTGAACTTAGAAAAATTTTATTTGAGAAAAAACCCGATATAAAAACAGTTGAAAATAAAATAAAGGAAATCGGAGAATTAAATACTGATTTAAGAATTTTAAAAATGAGAAAATTTTTCCAGATAAAGGAAGTTCTTACAGAAGAGCAGTGGGAAAAATTTAAGGAAATTGTTTCTCAGAGACCTTTTTTAAGAGAAAGGATAAAAAGACGTTTTAAAGATTAATGGATGAAAATAAAAGAAGAGAAATACTTAAGGAATTAATGAATACTTATTCAAAAAAAATACTTAATTTCTTTTACTATTCAATTGGAGATAAAGAAGAAGCAAGGGATCTCCTTCAGGATGTATTTCTTAAAGTTTATAAAGGTTTGCCAAAATTTAAAGGAGAATCATCTCATTATACATGGGTATACAGGATCGCAATCAATACTTTGAGGACTTATTTGAGAAGGCAAAAATTTAAAAAATTTTTTTCTTTTGAAAAAATTCCAGAAGAAATTCACCCTGGTTATGATCCCCCATCAAAACCACCTTTAATTTTATATGAAGTTTTAAAAAAAATGCCACAGGAGTTTAAAGAAGTAATTTTACTTTATTATTATGAAGAATATGGAATTAAAGAAATTTCTGAAATTCTCGGAATTCCAGAAGGAACAGTAAAATCAAGACTTTTTAGAGGAAGAGAATTTATAAAAAATTATCTTGAAAAGAGGGGATTCTATGGAATGTGAAAAATACAGGGAGTTTTTATGGGATTATTCAGAGGGTAAAAAAATACCTGAAGATATTTTAAAGCATATTGAAAATTGCAAGGAATGCTTAAAGGAAACTGAGAAAATAAATAAAACACTTGAAGTCCTTAAAAATTTAAAACATGAGATTACAGAACCATTAGAAATAGAAGAAAATTTATTTTGCAGAATAGAAAAATATAAAAAGTTAAAGAAAAATATTAAAAATTTTTCATTTATTCTTGCACCTGTTTCTGTTTTAATTTTATTATTTTCTTCAATTTTTATTTATAATTATCAAAAAGTGAAAGTTATAATTTTATATCCTGAAGAATTTCAAATCCTGATTCCTGAGGAACTTTATTTTTATTTTAAAATTCCGAAAAATAAACCTTTTATTGCTTATATAGATACTCAAAATATTACTCCTTATGTGAGAGTACATGAAGATATTGCTTTTTATTCTGCAGAAAGTCTTGAAGCAGACCCCGGTTTCCATACTTTTTATGTAAAAGTTTTTGATCAAAAAGGTAAAGTCATTGAAGAAATAAATAAAACCTTTTATTTGACTAATTATAAAAGAAAAGATTTAACTTATTTATGGTAATTATAAACTTTCATATATTTTTTTGATTAAAATCGCGTCCTTTTCAAGAGTGGGGCTTTCACATATTAAAAATCCTTTAACTTTGTAATCTCTTAAGGCTTTAATACAATCTTTATAATTAAATTTACTTTTTTTAAAAGTTAAATGTTCAATTTCACCTTTTTCACCATATTTCATTCCTGAAATATGTATTTGCATTCTTTCAAGTGCCTTCTCTCCCAGACTTTTTTTATATTTTTCAAGGATTTCGCAAAATTTTTCATAATTATTTATCTCTCCTAAACTTCTTGCATATAAATGGGCAAAATCAATTGTTGGTTCAACCCCTTCTATTTCCTGAGAAAGAGAAAGAAGTTCTTCAAGGGAGCCAAATTGTGTTGGTTTTCCCATTGTTTCAGGTCTTAAGATTACATCAATTTTTAATTTTTCAATCTCTTTTCTAATAGAAATTATTTCCTTTTTTACCTTTTCATAAACTTTCTTTGGTTCTTCATCATGATAATAGGCAGGATGAAAGCAAATATCTTTTGCACCACAAATACTTCCTATAATTGCTGAATCTATTATATGTTTTTTTGAATTTTTTAAAATTTTTTTATCACTTGAATTTAAATTTATCCAGTAAGGAGCATGAACTGTTAATTTTACATTAAATTTTTCTGCTGTTTCTTTAACAATTTTTGCTTTTTCTTTTGACATCTTAACTCCTTTTACAAATTCTATCTCCATGGAGTCAAGTTTTAATTTGTAAATTCTTTCAATTCCTGCCTCTGTTGTTTTTTTCTTTGTTGAAATAGGAATTCCAGCAGTTCCAAATAAAAGTTTTTCCATAGTATTATTATAATTTATTTCATAAATTTTTTTCAACATGATTTGATATTATCTTTTGTTATTCTTTATAATTTTTTTTCTTTAATGGAAAATAATATTGTTGAAATTGTTCTCCACCTTGTAATTCAAATTGCTTTTATTTTATTTGTAGCAAAAATATTTGCTGAGATCTTTGAAAGATTTTTAAAACAGCCTCCTGTTCTTGGTGAACTAATTGCAGGAATAATAATAGGTCCTTATTTGTTAGGTAATTATATATCTATCCCTAAGATTGGTCATCTTTTTCCTAATATTCCTCATTCAAACATTCCTGTTTCAAATGAACTTTATGCAATTGGTCAAATAGCAGTAATAATTTTACTTTTTATATCAGGTCTTGAAACAGATTTTTCATTATTTTTGAAATTTGCAGGTCCTTCATTCTTAGTAGCATCAGCAGGTGTTATTTTACCATTTATTTTTGGAAATGTTCTTACAGTTATATTTGGTTTTGCTGATAATTTCCTTTCTCCAACTGCACTTTTTATGGGAGCAGTATTGACTGCTACTTCTGTTGGAATAACTGCAAGGATACTTTCCGATCTTGGAAAACTTAATACACCTGAAGGTGTAACAATACTTGCTTCAGCAGTTATTGATGATGTTCTTGGAATTCTTGTTTTAACAATTGTTATAGGAATTATAAAATCGGGTAGTGTGAGTGCAGCTTCAATATTCTTTATTGCTTTAAAAGCATTGGGAATATGGCTGTTAATTCTTATAATTGGGATTTTAATCTCAAAGCCTTTTGTTAAAATCTTAAAGAAGTTTAAAACAGATGGAGCAAGAATTGCTTTCTCTCTTTTTTTATGTTTTCTCGGGGCTTCTATTGCTGAATATTTTGGACTCGCAATGATAATAGGTGCATATGCCATAGGACTTGCATTTTCACAAACAGAGATAAAACATGAACTCATTGAATCTCTTAAGGGTGTTTATCATTTTCTTGTTCCATTATTTTTTGTAATAATGGGAATGATGGTTGATATTAAAAGTATGATTCCAGTTCTTTTATTCGGTGGTGTAATATCAATTGCTGCAATTATAGGAAAAGTTTTTGGCTGTGGCTTAACTGCTTTAATACCCGGTTTTAATATTTTGGGAGGTGCAAGAATTGGTTTTGGTATGCTTCCGAGAGGCGAGGTTGCCCTTATTATTGCAAGTATTGCAATTGCACAGGGTGCAATAGAAAGAGATATGTATGGGGTTGCTGTAATGATGACAGCAATTACAACACTTTTAGCTCCTGTTTGTCTTGTTTATTTATTTAAAATTGAAAAGGAAGGTATAAGAAAATGGAAGAGATAAAATTGGAATGGGATTTATTTTTTATTGAAAAAATAATAGAAAAAATTGAAAAAATTTCTATTGAAAAGGGCTTTTCCAAAAGAATGGATATAGAGACACAAATGGATAGAAGAATTGTTGAATTTGCAAAAGAGGAGGAGGGTTTTTTAATTTATGTTGATTTAGAAGAAGGAGGAAGAGGTATTTTTAATTTGAAAGGAGAAAAGGGGATAGAGATATTTTATGAAGCAGTGGAAGAACTTTTTAAAGAGGTTGAAGAAAAATTTAAAGAAATTTTAAAAAGGAGGAAATGATGCTTGTAAAATTATATGATGGAAGAGAAATTCCTGTTGAGATGTATAAAATAAGGATGCTCCAAAAAATAGAACTTAAGCCTTTATCAAGGAGATTGAAGGCAATTGAAGAAGCAGGATATAATACGTTTTTACTTAAAACAGAAGATATATTTCTTGATATGCTTACAGATAGTGGAGTTAACGCAATGAGTGATAAACAATTTGCAGGTTTTATTACAACTGATGATGCCTATGCAGGAAGTATGACCTTTTATGATCTTAAGAGCGCTGTTAAAGAAGTGCTTGGATATGAACATGTTTTACCTGTTCACCAGGGAAGGGCTGCAGAACATTTGATTTCAAAAGTTTTTATAAAACCTGGACAATTTGTTATTACAAATTATCATTTTACAACAACAAAAGCACATATTGAAATAACCGGTGGGGGAACATGTCTTGAACTTTATATAGATGAAGCATTGAATACCAAAAGTACCTATCCTTTTAAAGGTAATTTAGATCTCGATAAAGTTAAAAATGCTATTAAAAAATATGGAAAAGAAAAGATTGCCTATATAAGAATGGAAGCAACAACAAATTTACTTGGTGGGCAGCCTTTTTCAATGCAAAATTTCAAAGAAGTCAGAAAACTATGTGATGAGTATGGCATTCTCCTTGTTCTAGATGGAAGTCTTATAAGTGAAAATGCTTATTTTATTAAAAAGAGAGAAAAAGGTTATGAGAATAAAAGTGTAGCAGAAATATTAAAGGAATTATGCAGTATACCGGATATATTCTATATGAGTGCAAGAAAGAATACCTGTGTAAGAGGTGGACTTATTGCAACGAATAATGAGACACTATTTAAAAAGATGGAAGAATGGCTACCTGTATATGAAGGTTTCTTTACATATGGTGGAATGTCTATGAGGGAAATTGGTGCAATGGTTGTTGGAATGAGAGAGATGGTTGATGAATCAGTTGCTGGTTGCGCTATAGAACAGATAAAATATTTTGTTGAAAAACTTGATTCTCTTGGAATTCCTGTTGTTACACCTCCTGGTGGACTTGCATGCCACTTAGATGCAATGAAGTTTTTACCCCATGTTCCTCAAAGCGAATATCCTGCAGGTGCTCTTGCAGCAGCCCTTTATATTGTTTCAGGAATAAGGTCAATGGAAAGAGGAACAATTTCAATGGATAGAGATAAAGATGGAAATGAAGTATTTTCTGATTTAGAATTAACAAGGATTGCTCTTCCAAGAAGAGTTTATACACTATCCCATATTGAATATGCAATTGACAGGATAAAATGGCTTTATGAACATAGAAATTTAATTAAAGGATTGAAATTTGTTTCAGAACCTCCTGTTCTTAGATTTTTCTTAGGCAGACTCAGTCCAATAGATGAGTGGGGTAAAAAACTCGCAGAAGAGTTTAGAAAGGATTATGGTGAATATTAAAAGGAGGGAAAAATGGCCAAAATTAAAGAGGCAAAATATATTTGGATGAATGGAAAACTTGTTCCATGGAATGAAGCAAAGGTTCATGTTTTGACTCATGCTTTGCATTATTCTTCTTGTGTTTTTGAGGGAATAAGATGCTATAAAACAAAAAAGGGACCTGCAGTTTTTAGATTAAAAGAGCATATTAAAAGACTTTTTGATTCTGCAAAAATTTACAGGATGGAAATTCCCTTTTCTTTAGAAGAAATAATGAATGCCTGTATTGAGACAATAAAAGCAAATGAACTTGAAGAATGTTATATAAGACCTCTTGTTTATAGAGGTTACTATGATTTAGGAGTTAATCCATTTAGTTGTCCTGTTGAAGTAGCAATTGCTGTGTGGGAATGGGGTAAATATTTAGGGCCCGAAGCAATTGAAAAAGGTGTGGATGTTATGATTTCCTCTTGGACAAGGATTGCACCAAATACGGTTCCTCCAATGGCAAAGGCTGCTGGAAATTATTCAAATGCTCAATTGATTAAAATGGAAGCAGTTATTTATGGATTTGCAGAGGGGATTGCCCTTGATGCCTATGGGTTTGTTTCAGAGGGTTCAGGTGAGAACATTTTTATAGTTAAAGATGGAATTATATATACTCCATTTTTTGATGCTTGTATACTACCTGGAATAACAAGGGATACTGTGATAAGAATTGCAAAAGATGAAGGTATAGAAGTAAAGGAAGTACCGATTCCAAGAGAATTCCTGTATATAGCAGACGAAGTTTTCTTTACAGGAACCGCTGCTGAGATTACTCCTATAAGAAGTATTGACAAAATAATTATAGGGAAAGGTGAAAGAGGTCCCATAACGAAGAGGTTGCAGGAAATATTCTTTTCATATGTAAATGCTGAAATTCCTGATAAGTATAACTGGCTTACCTTTATAAAATGAAGGGAGTGAAAATAGCGATTGGTTCTGATCACAGAGGATTTCATTTAAAAAATTTTATAAAAAAAGAAATGGAGGGGGAAGGGATAATTTTTTTTGATTTTGGTTCAGGTGATGAGGAAATCTGTGATTATCCAGATTTTGCCATAAAGGTGTCTGAATCTGTTTCAAAAGGTGAATCCGATTATGGAATTTTAATATGTTTAACAGGCATAGGGATGAGTATAAGTGCTAATAAAGTAAAAGGGATAAGAGCGGCTCTTTGTAAGAGTGTTGAAGATGCCTATTTGGCGAGAGCCCATAATGATGCAAATATTTTGTGCATAGGTTCAAAAGAATTCAGAGAAAATCCTTATGAGGCAATTGAAATTGTTAAAAAATTCATTACAACCCAATTTGAAAGGGGAAGACATTTAAGAAGAATAGAGAAGATAAGAGAATATGAGAATAAAAATTTTAGCAAGTGATTCAATGGGAGTAAGATCCACTTGCACTTACATTGAGGTTAATGGATTTTCTATTTTAATTGACCCTTCCTGTGCACTTGGTCCTTTAAGAGAGGGTTTTTATCCTCATATTTTAGAAATAATAAATCTTTCTGAAAAGTGGGAGATTATAAAAGAATATTTAAAAAGGGCGGATATTTTAATTTTTACCCATTATCATTATGACCATCATAATCCAAGAGAGATTTATCTTTATAAAGGTAAGAAGATATTTCTTAAAGATTATAATGACCTTAATAAAAGACAAAAAATAAGGGGGGAAAAATTTTTTTCTCTTTTAAAAGAAGAGGGTATAGAAATTGAAATAGGAGATGGTAAGTTTTATGATAAAAATGGTGTCAAAATTTATTTTTCTAAACCTTTACCCCATGGAAGAAGTGGAAAACAGGGTTATGTGCTTGGAGTGGGAATAAAAGAAGGAAGCGAAGGCTTTTTTTATACCTCTGATATTCAGGGCTATATAAATAACTCTTTAAAAGAAATTTTATATAAACTTACACCCACAATTATTTTTATGGACGGTCCCTCTTTTTATATGTATTCAAAAAGTGAAAGAGAAAGATTATGTAAAGAAATGGTTGAGAAACTCGGTGATATAAAAAAAGAAATTGAAGAATTTAGAGTTCTTATTCTTGATCATCATTCAATGAGAGGTAAGGATTGGGAAGATGTTTATTCCTTTATAAAAGAGAAACTTCAAAAATTAGAAGTTGAATTTGTCTGTTCAGCTGAGTATGAAGGGAAAAAAATAACACCTTATGAAGCAAAAAGGAAGATAATTTATGAAATATATTCTGCCAAAATTAAAGAGGAACAAGAAGAAAGAATTGCTATAACGAAGCAAAACAGGAGGTAATTTATGAAAAATATTCATCCATTAGCAAGAAAATGCCTTGAAAGAGTTGCACCCTATAAGCCCGGTAAGCCAATTGAGGAAGTTGCAAGAGAATTAGGAATTTCACCTGATAATATTATAAAACTTGCTTCAAACGAAAATCTTTTAGGCCCATCTTATAAAGCACTTAAAGTAATTAGAAAAAAGATGAAAGAGTTGAATTTCTATCCTGATGATACCTGCTTTTATTTAAAGAAAAAACTTTCAGAAATTTGGGGTGTTTCAATGGATGAAATCTTTGTAGGAAATGGTTCTGTTGAAATTATTTATTTACTTGCAATTGCTTTCTTGACCGAAAATGATTCTATTGCCTATTGTAAAGGCTCTTTTCCGATATATGATATTGTGGCAGATTTAATGGGTGCAGAAAAGATTGCACCTCCTTTAAAAGAAGAAAATAAAGCAGTTGACCCTGTAGCACTTTTGAATTCAATAAAACAGAATACAAAAATAGTTTTTATGAGTAATCCTAATAATCCAACAGGAACACATTTTACACATGAAGAAGCAAAATATCTTGTTGAGAATGCACCTTCTAATGTTTTGCTCGTATTTGATGAAGCATATGATGCGTTTGTTGATGCACCTGATTTTCCTGATACTTTCTCTTTTTATAAAAAATATCCTAATGTTTGCATTTTAAAAACCCTTTCCAAGACTGTTGGACTTGCAGGACTCAGAATAGGATATATGATTGCAAGAGAAGAAATAATTGAAACTCTAAATAGGGTGAGATATCCCTTTAATGTTAATCTTTTAGCTCAATATGCAGCAATTGATGCTCTTGAAGATGAGGAATTCATTAAAAAAACTGTAAATCTTGTTAAGAAAGAGAAGAAATTTTTATATAAAGAGTTTGATAAATTAGGACTTAAATACCTACCATCCCAGACTAATTTTATATATGTAGAATTTCCTAAGGATTCAAATTTTATTTATAATGAACTTTTAAAAAGAGGAATTATAGCAAGACCCATTGGTCCCCTTTTCCCCAATGCTTTAAGAATTACAATTGGAAAGAGAAACCATAACAAATACCTTATAAAATGCCTTTCAGAAATTCTAAAAATGTAAAGAATTTGAGATATTTAGAAATACTTCTTGAAGTTTTTTATAGATTTGAAATAATGGGAGATGATCCGGTTTTAATTTTTGAGGAAATTAAAAAAGAAAAAAAACTTACAGATGATTTGATAGAAAAACTCAAAGAAATTATAATAAAAATAAAAAATTCAATAGATGTGATTGACAAAATGATTGAAGAAAATATTTTAAATTGGGATAAAGAAAGGATTTTAAAAGTAGATCTTGCTCTTTTAAGAATTGGAATTGGAAGTTTTTTATTTAGTGAAGGAGATGCAAAAAAAATAATAAATGATATTTTAGAAATTTCAAAAATATATTCTACTGAAGAGTCTTACAGGTTTTTAAATGGTATTCTTGATAGAGTTGCAAAAAAACTTGGTAAATTATGAAAATAGTTATAATTTCTGATATCCATTCAAATTATGATGCCCTTTTAGAACTTGAAAAAAGATTAAAAAATATGGAATTTGATGAAATATGGTGTCTTGGAGATGTTGTTGGATATAATGCAGAGCCAAATGAATGTGTGGATTGGGTTAGAAAAAACTCAAAATATATACTTATGGGAAATCATGACTATGCAGTTTTACAGAGTGAAGAAAAATTTTTGTTTAATGAATATGCAAGGAGGGCAATAGAATGGACTGAAAAAAAACTTTTTCCTGAAAATAAAATTTTTTTAAAGACTTTCAAAATAAGTTTAAAAATAGATGAAATTTTTCTTGTTCATTCCTCACCATCCTCCCCGCTTAAGTGGGAATATGTAACTGGTGTGGAAGAAGCCATTTACAATTTTAATTTCTTAGAGGAAAAAATATGTTTTTTAGGGCACACTCATATTCCTTTAATTTTTGAACTTAAAGAAGGTAAATTGAAAGTAATATATCCTGAATGTAAAGATCAAAAGTTTTTATATATTCTTGATAGGGATGCAAAATATATAATAAATTCAGGAAGTGTCGGACAACCAAGGGATGGTGATCCAAGGCTCTCATTATGTATTTTTGATAAAAAAAATTATGCTGTGGAATTTTTTAGATTTGAGTACGATGTTGAAAAAGCAGCAAGGAAAGTGTTTGAAACTGATTTACCCCATTTTTTAGGGGAAAGACTTTTTATAGGAAGATGATAAAAATTTTTTTGATTCTTTATTTTTCTTTCTTTTTAGATTATAATATAGATTCTTTTTTTGAAAAAAATATGAATAAGGAAATAAAAAAATTAATGATATTTATATCAAATACCTGTGAAAAAGAAAATTATTTTTTATTTATTAATTCTTATACAATATTTAAAAATGATCTTAAACCATTTTATATTACAAGTTCTTCTCTCTTTTTAACTTCTGCTATTACTTATATTTTAAAAGGAATTACAAATAGAGAAAGACCTGAAGGAAATTCTTCGAGATGGAATTCTTCCTTTCCTTCAGGACATGCGGCGACAGCCTTTGCCTTTGCAAATTCTTTTTCAAAAATTGAGAAAAAATATAAAATTCCACTTTTCTTATGGGCTTTTACCGTTTCTTTTTCAAGGATCTATTTAAGGAAACATTGGTTTACAGATACTGTTGCAGGTGCAGGAATTGGATTGTTTATATCAGAAATAATCTATAAAAATTTTTGGGTAATGAAATGAGTATACCTCTTGATTTCAGAATGCAACTTCTCCTTTCTCTTTCAAGGGAGATTACCGGGGCTTTTGATCTTTCTAAAACCATGAGATTTATAAAAGCTTCTGCATTGACGTTCATTCCCCATATAGTATGGATGAATATATTTGAAATTGAAGAGGATGAATTTAAACCAATTGAATTTTTAGATAGGGAAAATATCTACAAGAATGAAAAATTTTTTTCAGAAATAAAAAAGAAAAGGGAATATATTTATATAGAAGATTTAAAAGATAAAAAATATGAGTATTTTCCCTTTTCAGAGAGAGCAAGAAGTGCACTGTGGATACCTATAAAAAGATGGGACAAAATAGAGGGGTTTTTGGGTATTGAGTCAGAAATCTCAAAAGCTTTTAAACTTGAAGACATAATATTTTTAAGGATACTTTCCGATTTTCTTGGTGTATCTATATCTAATATAAAACTTTTGAAAGAAAATGAAAGAAGAAAGGCTGATTTTGAAGCTGCTTATGAAATCTCACTTCAAATAAATAAACCTTTTAAAAAAGAAGAGATTGTAAAACTCTTTCTTAAACTACTTTGTGAGAAACTCGGGAGTATTTATACCGCATTTTTTGAAAGAAAAGGAGACATACTTTATCTTTTTGATTATCATACCCCTATTGAAGGAATTACTCCTATTAATACCCAATTTTTAATAGGAGAAGGACTTGTGGGAACATGTGCATTAAAAAAAGAGACAATTTATGTTAATGATATTAACTTATCAAAGGAATATGTAAAAGGAATAGAAGGGATAAAAAGTGAAATGGCTGTTCCTGTTCTCTGGGAGCAAAATCTTATCGGAATTATAGATATAGGAAGGGAAAAAGAATTTACTCGCAGCGAAGTTTTTATGACAAATTTGCTAATTAATACCTTTTCATTATCTTATCAGAATGCCAAATATTATGAAGAGCTCACAAGGTATATAAATGAAATGGAGGAAATAGTTAAAGAAAAGACGCGAGAACTTATAAAATCTGAAAAATTTGCTCTTATTGGTCAAATGAGTTCAGTCATTATTCATGAGATTAAAAATCTTCTTTCAGGGATATCTGCGATGAGCGAATTTATTCTTTTAAAATCCTCCGAAGAAAAAATTTGTGAGACAGCAAAGATAATTAGAGAGGAGATAGAGAAGGGCCTCAAAAATCTTTCAAATGTATTAGAATATGTAAAACCATTAAAATTAGATTTTAAAAAAAGAAAAATAGAAGAGGTAATTGAAAAGGCGATAACTTTATCAAAAGGTTTTTTTGAAGGTAAGGATATAGAAGTAAAAGTTGAGATTGATAAAAACTTGCCTGAAATTTTACTTGATGAGGATAGAATTAAGGAAGTTTTCATAAATTTAATTTCAAATGCCGCGCATGCAATAGAAAAAAGAGGTTTTATAATAATAAGAGGCTATAAAGAAGATAATTTTATTATTGTAGAAGTTGAAGATAATGGGATTGGTATTAAAAAAGAAGATATAGATAAAATATTTGAACCATTTTTTACCACAAAACCAAAAGGAGTAGGTATTGGTCTTGCAATAGTTAAGAAGATATTAGAATACCATTTATGGGAAATTGGTGTCCAAAGTGAAGTTGGAAAAGGAACCATTTTTAAGATAAAAATACCTTTAAAAATTTAAAGGAGGTTTTATGAAAAAAGAAGTTAAAAGGATCTTGATAGTGGAAGATGAGAAGACGCTTGCTCTGACCCTCTATGAAGTCCTTTTTACTGCTTCAGGAGATTTTGAAGTGGTGGTTTGTGATAAGGGTGAAGATGCGCTTAAAAAAATAGAGGAGAAGGAGTTCGATTTACTTATAACAGATTTGAAATTGCCGGGAACCGTAGACGGGCTCGATCTCATAAGAAGAGTAAATAAAATGTCTTTAAAAATTCCAACAATTCTTATGACTGCCTATGGGACAGAGGAAGTAAGGGAGGAAGCAAAAAAACTCGGTGTAAAAGCATATTTTGAGAAACCATTTTCTCTTTTAGAATTTATAAATAAAATAAAAGAAATTCTCGGTGTAAAATAAAAAGGAGAGAAAAAAATGGCTCTTATAGGAGATTTAAGGGACATAAGAATACAGGATATTTTGAGGTTTGTTAAAAGAGTTAATAAATCAGGTGTTTTAATAATAAAAGGAAAGAAAGAAGGAGAAATATACTTTAAAGAAGGGAAAATAGTTAATGCTAAAATAAGTAAAACTTTTGTTAAACCAGAAGAAATTTTGGATAAATCTTCACTGCTTTTATCTCAAAAAGAAGGTGAATTTAGACTTGAACCACAGGAGGAAATGGAAGTGGTTACAGAAATAGATCCAGATATAATCCTTAAAAATATAAAATGAGTGATAAAAGAGTATTTTCAACAGGTCATTCAAATAGGAATTTTGACGAGTTTCTTGAAATTTTAAAAAATTGCAATATAAAAAATGCTGTTGATGTTAGAAGATTTCCTTTTTCAAAAAAATTTCCCCATTTTAATAAAAATTATATTGAAAAAAAACTCAAAGAAAATGGAATTAATTATATATGGCTCGGTGAACTTCTTGGGGGTAAAAGAGGAGGTAAAAGTAATATTCCTTTTGGTTCTTATATAGAATATATGAAGACAAAAAATTTTGAAGAAGGTATTGCAAAACTTACAGAAATTCAAAAAACAGGAAGAACTATTTTTTTCTGTGCAGAAAGATTTTTCTGGAGATGCCATAGAAAATTCATTGCAAAAAAATTGAAAGAAAAAGGGTTTGAAGTTATAGATATCTTAGAAAAAGGGAAAGAATTTGTAATAAAATGAAAACATTTATTTCAGGAGGAGAAGCAATAGGTTTTTCTGCAATAAAGGGTGGTATTAGATTTTATGCAGGTTATCCAATAACGCCTGCAAGTGGAATATATGCTTATATGATTGAAAATTTGCCAAAAGTTGGTGGATTCGCAGTCGGTGCATCAGATGAAATTAGTGCAATTTCCTATTGTATAGGTGCATCAATGAGGGGATTAAAATCAATGACAGCAACTTCTGCACCTGGCTTTTCTTTAATGATAGAAAGCATAGGTTATGCGCTCATGACGGAAACACCCGTATTAATTGTTCTTTGTCAAAGGATGGGACCTTCAACTGGTGCAGCAACATCTTCCTCTCAGGGTGATTTGCTTTTTTCAATTTTCTCAAATTCAGGTGGATATTCCATCCCTGTTTTTTCACCTTCTTCTATTAAAGATGCCTTTTATACAACAGTTCATTCAATAAATGTTTCAGAAATTTTAAGAACTCCTGTTATTCTTCTTACTGAAAAAGAAATAACGATGACTTATGAGACAATAGATAAAGAGGAAATCAAGTTTCCTGAAATACATGAGAGGAAATATTTTGACGGGGAGAATTTTAAGACCTATTATTTTAAAGAACTTCATGATGTTCCTCCTTTTTCTCCTGTTGGTGGAAAATATAGAATAATGGCAACAGGTAGTGCTCATGATAAAGAAGGATTTTTAAAAAAGGATGATCCAGAAGTAATAGAAGTTTTAAAACATTTAAATGAGAAAATTGTAAAAAATATAGAGAAATTTAATATTTATGAATATTATGAAGGAAAAGAAAATCTTGTTATTACTTATGGTGTAACTTCAAAAAGTGTTATTGATGCTTATAAAAAACTTAAGAATGAAGTTGGTGTGCTCATAATGAAACTCCTTTATCCTGTTCCTTCTATTTTTATGAAAGAGACTCTTAAAAAATATAAAAAAATTTTTGTTGTGGAGGAAAATCTTACAGGACAGTATGCTGATGTATTGAAAATGTCAGGGATTTTAGAAAATAAAGAAGTCATCAAAATAAATAAAATAGGTGATTTAATTTCACCTTCAGAGATAATAGAAGTTATTAAAAAAAATGGATAGATTTTTTAAAACTGAATTAAAATTGCCCTATTGTAAAGGTTGTGGTCATCCACTTGTCCTTAGAGCACTTGCACAAAGTTTAGAGGAATTAAATATAGACCCTTTAAAATGCGTAATAATTACTGATATAGGATGTGTTGGTCTTGCTGATAGATATTTTAAAACCCATTCAGTTCATACATTACATGGAAGGAGTACCGGAGTAGCAGCAGGGATCAAGATGGCAGAAAATGTTAAAGGTGATGATTTAAAGGTAATTGTTTTAATAGGAGATGGTGGAGCAACAATTGGTCTTTTACATATTGTTGAGGCTGCAAGGATGAATATTGATATTAAAGTTTTGTTACATAATAATTTTCTATATGGAATGACAGGTGGTCAACACTCTGCATTTACACCTGAAAAATTTATAACAAGGACAACTCCAGAAGGTAATCCTTTCCCTTCACTTGATATAATTTCTTTACTTTCTTCAGCAAATGCCCCTTTTTTAGCAAGATGTTTTGCACAGGATAAAAATTTAAAAGATATATTAAAAGAAGCAATTTCCCTTAAAGGTTTTTCCCTTATTGAAATTATTGAAATATGCACAGGTTATGGAGCGAGATTCAATAAAATTGATTTAAATGTGCTTCAAGAAATTTTGCAAAAAGAAGGAAAGAAAAAGGGGATAATAAAAAAAGAAGAAAGGGAGTATATTTTTGAAAAAAAAGAAAGAGAGCCAAAAGAAATTAGCCTCTTTTTTATTCCAAAAGATTATGAGCCTCTTTTAAAAAGAGATTTTTCAATATTAATTGCAGGGAGTGCAGGAGAAGGAGTCCAATTTTCAGGAGAAATTTTAGCAAAGTCAGCAATTTTATCAGGGTTTTATGTAACCCAGAAAAATGATAATCCTATTACAGTAAGTTCCGGTTTTTCTACAAGCGAACTCATATTTTCAGAAAAAGAAATAAATTATACAGGAATTGAAAATCCTGATTTTGTAATAATCACTTCAACTGATGGATATTTAAGAATTAAAGATAAATTAAAAAAATGGAAAACAAAAATAATAGCAGATGAGAGTATAAAAGAAATAGATGGTGAGAAAAGAAATTTTAGAAAATTTAAAAACATAAGAAGTGGAATTAATATATCAGCCATATCCTTTTTCTTAAAAATTTATCCTTTCATATCCTTTGAATCTTTCTTAAATTCAATAAAAAAATACGGTGAAGAACTTATGAATGTTGCCAAAATTTCCTATGAAGATAAATTTTAAT
>JBDRZD010000001.1:0-67503 GCA_039803745.1 Caldifarciminota bacterium | reverse complement strand
AATTCTTCCTCTCTTTCTACTAAATCTAAATAAATTGAAAAATTGTTTCTAAAAATTAAACCCCTTAGATTTTCTGAAATACCTGAAAAAGCAAAGACTCCTATCCTGTCATATTTTTTAATATAAAAGTAAAGTTTAGAATAGCTTGCTTTTACTTCTTCTGGAATGTGAACAAGCTCAAAAGTATTATTTTTGTAGGAATACAAAGGAGAAAAAAGAGAAAAAATAATTCTGTGATGAATTCCTTCTATTAAAGAAAAAAATGTAAAAAGAACAATTAAATTTTTTAAATTTTTTTGTTTCCACTTTTCCCATACATATATAGTTCCAACAAATGCAACAAAAGGTAAATAAATATGGAATCTTGTCCACCATCTATAAGGGGCTGTTAAAAAGAATAAAAATGTATAAAGAATTACTTTTAAAAAATTTTTTTCTTTATTTTTAATAGATAAAAAAATAGAAATTAAAAAGGGAATTATCCCAAGAGAAATAAAAATGTGTCCGAATCCGCCTCCCCGATTGTCATAAATGTAATAATTCACCTCCTTGTATCCAAACTCCAGTAAACATTTAAAAATAATAAAGGGATTATATGTAAAAACAGAAATACCATCAGCATATTTAGGTATTTCTGCTTCTCCCCTGAATATTTTTCTACCAAAAATTTTTATAATATAGGGATAAAGGGGGTTTCCTGTGATATAGAGATTATAAATATAATGATGAAAAGAAGTAATTAAACATAAAAAAAACATAATTAAAAGTAAAATATACTTTCTTCTTAAAATTAAAACAATTATCCCATATATTAAAAATAAACCAAATATGGGAAGGAAACTCAATTTTGTACCCCCGCCTATGGAAAGAGAAATAGATGGAAATACTATGTTATAAGGGAAATTTAATAATAAAAGATTTAAAAACATAAGAAAAATAAAACCACATTCAATATCAACATAAGCAGTTCCTGCAAGGTTAGGAATAAGTGGCATAGAAAGAATAGAAAATATGTAAAGAGATTTATCTTTGGGAATATTCAATTTTCTTAAAATAGAATAAGATGAAAGGGCTCCAAAAATTAAAAAGGGAAAATGAACAATAAGCATTCCTTTATCTGTTTGATTAAATATACAATAATAGGAAAAAAGAACTTCCCCATTTTTTGGAAAATACAGATGGTATTTATTTAAATTCATAAAGGATGATGGGAGAAAACCCTTCTCCAGCACAATTCTTGATATGATAGGTAAATGATACATATAAGTATCCCATCCCTGTGGTGGATATAGGAAGGTAAATCTTAAAAGTATGATAAATTCTGACAAGATTATTAAGAAAAGAATTAAAAGGAAAGGGTCATTTTTTAAAGAAAGAAAAAAATTTTTAAATAAATTCTTAATTTCACTATAAGTAAACAAAAAACTTTCCTTTATCCTGAATTTAAAAATAGAAAAAAATATTGATAAAACTATAATAGAAATTAAAAGGGTTTTCCATTCATAAAGATGTAAACAACCAAAAATAGGATACATTCCCAGAATGATGGTCAAATAAACGAGGAAACTACATAGTAATCTATCAACAAAACCAATTTTTTCTTTAAAAAAATAAAAAAATCTTAATATTGAAATATAAAGAATTGAGTTTAAAACTAAAAACTCAAGAAACTTAAAATTGAACATATTTATTATTATACTGGATTGACTTAACAATTTAAAATAAATTATATTAATTTTTTTATATGAAAAAAAATTTTTTGGAAAAACAAATTGAAGAGCACATAAAGGCTTTATTTTCAGGAACATTGTTAAACCTCGTAGGTGAAGGTATAAAAAGAATCGGAGGTTATCTATATCAAATTTTTATAATAAGGCTTTTAGGAGTAAGAATATACGGAATTTATACAATTTCCTATACTTTAATAAATATAGTTTTAAGATTTTCTCAACTTGGGCTTGAAAGGGGAGGAATAAGGTATATCTCAATTTTAAAAGAAGAAAATAAAAACTATATTATTAAAAAATTATCTATATTTTTATTCTTTCTATCATTTTTTTCTGGAATTTTATGGGGATTATTAACTTCTTCTTTTTCTGGAATAATTGCCAATTTTTATAAAAAAAGCGAATTAAAGGAAGGGCTATTTTATTTTTCTCTCTCCCTTCCCTTTTACACTTCCTTGCTCGTTATGGCTTATAGTTCAAGAGGATTTAACAAAATGGCTTATTATGTTATAAGTGAAAATATTTCTCGTCCAGTTTTACAGATTTTTTTTCTATTTTTACTGTTTTATTTACTGGGTAAAAAAATAGCCACTTCTATCTTACCATGGTTTTTTTCTTCCTTTTTATCGCTTATTTTAATCTTATATTTTTTTAAAAGAGAAATAAAGGTAAAAGAAAAAATTGAAATTCCTAAAAATTTGTATAAAGAAGTAATTTTGTTTTCCTATCCCATAATTTTTATTTCAATCCTTTATTTTTTATTTGCCTGGACAGACATAATAGTCTTAGGGATATTTAGAACTCCTGAAGAGGTGGGAATCTATAATGGAATAGCAAGAACAGCAGAGATGGCAAATATTTTTCTTTTAGCAATAAACGAGGTTTTTGCCCCTTTTATATCTCAATTAAGTTATAAAAAGGATTTTGAATCCCTTAAAATTCTTTTCCAGACAATAATAAGATGGACTTTACATTTTTCCTTACCTTTACTTGTATTTTTTATCTTTAGCGGAAAAGAATTCCTGTTATTTGTATTTGGTAAAGAGTTTGTGATAGGTTATATCCCGATTCTTATACTCCTTCTTGGACTTATTTTCCAGAATGCTGCAGGAGAGGGACCAATGACATTAACCATGAGTGGGTATCAAAAAGAATGGGCAATTACAACTTTATTTGGATTAATAATAAACATTATACTTGCAATTTCTTTAATACCAAATTTTGGAATCCTTGGGGCTTCCTTATCCACCTCTATTTCTTTAATAATATTGAGAAGCACAGGAGTAATAGAAGTAAAAAAATTTTTAAAATTTAAAACACATGATTTAAGAACACTAAAACCAATTATTCAAGGGATTTGTTGTATAGTATTAATGTTTTTTTTCAATCTTTTTTCTATGAAATTATTTAAAAATTCTCTTTTCCTTTTATTGCTGAATTTAATATTTTCTTATATTTTTTATTTCTTTTTATTCTTATTTTTTAAATTAGAAAAAGAGGAAAAAATTGTTGTTGATATTTTAAAAAAACTTTTACAAGGAAAAAAGGATGTTTTTTAAAAATTTTACCTCTTCATTCCAATTTAAAATGTATTCATCTTTGAGTTTTTTAATTCTCTTTAAATAAAGATCATAGTTCAAAAGAAGTCTTTTAATACCCTCTGAAATTGAAAACGCATTATTTTCTACATAAATTGCAGCATCCTTAAAAAACTTTTTGAAAGCCTCCTTATCTGTTAAAATAACAGGTTTTTCAAAACAGAGTGCTTCTAAGGAGGAGCAGGTCAAAGTATAATCCCATTTTGTAAGAGAAATAACACCTGCTGAATTTTTTAAAAGTTCATAAAAATCTTCTTTGGCTAAAAAACCAGTAAATTTTAAATTATCCGGAATTTTGTAATTTTTTCTTTTTTTAACATTTCCCGTTATAAATATTTCAACATCCTTTAAAAAGAAAGAGGCTTTTATAAGTTCTTCAATTGGTTCGTCTGTATCTCCTGAAGCAGGAAAGATAAGATAATTTCCATATTTGGGCAAAAATAAGGGTTTTGTTATTAAGGGCGGATCATGTAAAATAATAATTTTTTTATTTTTCTCAAAAATAAGTTTTTCTTTAATAGTTTTTTCATGAATTATTATAAGATCCGAATTTATCAAAATAAAATGAGTAAAAGGTTTTAAAAAGAGCCATTTTTTAGAAATAATTGGGCCTGAATGCAAATCTATTATACAGGGTTTTTTAAAAAAGTATTTATAAATAAGGCAGGGTAAACCTATTATAGGCTGGCAGAATTCAGCAATAATAACATCTGGCTTTTTTTTAAATAAATAAAAAAGGGTTACAAAGAATTGTAAAGGAAATTTTATAGGAGAAAAGAAAATTTTTCTCGGAAAAATTGAAAAACGGAATACTTCAAAATTTAAAATTTTTGAAAGCGAATCTGTCCTCCTTGAACCCCCTTTTGTCCAGGAAAGGAATACTCTTTTATTTTCTTTCATTTAAGATTTATATTATAATATAAATTTTATGAAAATAGGAATAAGTGGTTTTTCAATTCATGGAACAGGAAAAAGAGGGGGTTTTTGGGAGTATTTTAAAACTTTAATTAAGATACTTTCAAAAAAGATTGAAAATGAAGAGGTTTTTGTGTTCATACCTAAAGGAATTTTAGAAGAATTGGATAAAATTAATAATAAAAACTTTAATTTTATTGAAATTAACACATTTAAAAAAGGAACTCAATATTTTGAATGTTTTATATTGCCCTTTTATTTAAAAAAATATAAAATAAATGTATTGCATTTTCCCAATTTTGCTTCTCCTTTATTTTTAAATATACCATATGTTATTACTGTTCACGACCTTGCTTTTTTAAAATTCAAAGAAGGTTTTAAAAGACATGACCTTTTTTACTGGAGAAATATTTTTAGATTGGCAGTAAAAAAGGCATCTTTAATTATAGCTGTATCAGAAAACACTAAAAAGGACTTAAATTTTTTCTGGAACATACCTTTAAATAAAATCAAAGTATTGCCCTCTTTCTCTTCTTTAATTTATGAAGATGTAAAAGAGATTAAAGAAAAATATAATTTAAAATATCCCTATTTTCTTTTTGTTGGAACCCTTGAACCAAGGAAAAATTTAGAAAGAACTATAGAGGCTTTTTTGAGTTTCTCAAAAAAAATAGAAGAAAATGTAAAATTAATATTAATAGGACAAAGGGGGTGGAAATGTGAAAGAATTTTAAGAAAAATTGAAGAAAATAAGGGAAAAATAATCTGGTTTAATAATATTTCAAAAAAAGAATTGCCCTTTTTTTATAAAAATGCAATTGCTCTTCTTTATCCCTCTCTTTATGAAGGATTTGGATTACCAATTATTGAAGCATACAAGTTCAATCTTCCTGTTATTACTTCTAATGTTTCCTCACTACCTGAAGTTGCAGGGAAAGGAGCAATTTTGGTAAATCCTTATGATATAAAAGAGATAGAAAGTGCAATTCTTAAAATTTATCTTGATAAAGATTTAAAAAGTAAAATTGTTGAATATCAAAAAGAAGAAATTAAAAAATATGATTATGAAAGGATAGGAGAGGAAATTCTTTCACTTTATAGAAGTCTTGTTAAGATATAGTTTCTTGTATATGAATACAGAAAGAGTAATCATTATAAAAAAGATCTTCATCTCTTCGTTATGATTTATTGTGGTCCAGGAACTGTCTAACAAATTGTGATTTAAGAATGCAAACCAAGAGCCGATAAGTCCAATAGGCATCCATGAATATTTCTCATTCAAGTCCACTTTTTTAACACATAGAAAAAGGGATTTTATAATAGATCCTATTAAGAAAATAAATGAAAGGAAACCAAAAATTCCTGTTTCAAGAAGAAGTTGAATATAAAGATTGTGAGGTATGATAACAAAGAAGGCATAAGGCATGTAAATGAATTGACTTATACCAATTCCAAAGAATGGATATTTTAAAAAAGTCCTTAAAGAATTTTTCCAATAATAAAGCCTGATTTGAAAACTTATGTCTTCCTGAATACGAAAAATTGAGAGAATTCTTTCATAAACTTTCTCAAAAGTAAATTTGGATAAAAAGATAAAAAATAAAAGAAAAGTTGAGAACAAAAGAAAATATTTTAAAAATAAATTTATTTTTTTTATTTTCCAGAAATATATCAATAAAAAAGATAAAATCCCCACTATACAGGAAATAAGGCTATTTCGTGAATATGTAAAAAATAATGTAAAGAAAAGAATAAATAAAAAAAAGAAATAAACAATTTTTATTCGAATAGAAGAGTTTTTAAAACTTTTGCTAAAATAAAAGGATAAAAAGCAAGGTATGGTAAGAGCAAGTATCCCTCCAAAGGAGTTTCCATGAACAAATACCCCTCTTATCCTTTTTATTTCAAAACCATGAATTTCCATAAATTCTTTACCCATAAATGGAACATATCCAAAAACAAGTTGAATTAAACCGATGAATATATTAAAAATTAAAAATATCAGGTAAGCAAATATAAATGTTTTTATATTATTATTTTTATCTTCCTCAAGATTATTCAGAATAAATCTATAAATTATATAACTGTCAAAAAACATAAGAATATGAAACAAAGAAAAAACTTTGTCATAGGAGAAAATAAGGGAGAGAAAAAGAGAAAGGAAAAAAACAAGAAAGTGTCTAAAAAAGGGGTCTTGATTCAATTTTCTAAGGGTTAAATAATTTATTATGAAGTAAAAAAATATAATAAATGCTAAAAAATCTGTAAAATGTAAAAATAAAGGAACTACGGGGGGTGTTTTGGGCACAAGAAATTTATGCTCTAAAACATATCTTATACCTGTACATAAGAAAATGGGAAAAAATAAAGCAATATTTTTGAGAAAATTTTTGGTAAATAAAAAGGGTAAAATTATTATTATTCCTAATATAATTTTAATCGTACTTTTAAAATAAAAATTTCCTTTGATTAAATAAAGAAAAACCAAAAATAAAAAAATAACTAATATGATTAACTCGCTACTTATAAATTTTATTTTTTTCATAATTTAAAATTTTTATATTATAATATTTTCAATTATTTTTTTCCAATATCTAATTTGACAAAAAATATACATTTAAATTATAATTTTTTTATTATGAAATTTATTTTAATCTGCTTGATAATGCAGGAATATGTTCCAGTAGAAAAGAAAAAAGATAATATTATTTATATAGAAAAAATTCCTGCACTTCAACATGCTACTTTATCTTATCCTTATTTACTTCCAGAAGACTATAAATTAAATTCAGGTGATTTAATTCAAATAAGATTCTTTGGGTATTTTAATGGCACATTAAAAAGAAGTATACCTGAAAGTGGTGAAATAGTGATCACTTCTTCTCCTGTTGTGGTGCCTTATATTACTATGGGTGCTGGAACAGTTGCATCATCCTCTATTGATACAATTCCAATTCTTGGAAAATTTATAGCCAAAGGTAAAAAATTAAAAGAACTTGAAGAAGAAATAAGAAAAAAACTGAAGGAAAAATATCCTGATACAGATGTGACAGTTGAAATTATAAGTTTAGGAGTAAGATTAATTCATATAGTAGGGGATGTTCCCTATCCAGGATATTATTCAGTTTCCCCTTTAACAAGGATAAGTGGTGCTCTCGCAATAAGTGGAATTTTTGAAAATTCAGAAATAAGGAGCGGAAAAATCTATCTTGTAAGAAATGGGAAAAAGATTGAAATAAATCTTTTAAAATATATAACTGAAGGAGACCTTGATTCAAACCCTTTTGTCGAGAATGGCGATATTATAATTTTTAAAAAGGGAAAAAAATGAAATTCAAAAATATCTGGATTTTAGCACTGTATATTGAAAGCAGCGATATTGTAATTTTTAAAGAAGAAAAAAATGAAATTTACTGATTTTATAAATATAATAGCGAAGTGGAGAAAAAGTTTATATTTCAATGTCTTATTTTTGACTATTTTATCTATAATTCTTGCTTTTACATTGCCAAAATCTTATATAGCAACTGCAAGTTTTATTCCAACAACTTCCTTTATTTTACCATCCACACATCTTGATCTTTACTCCTATATAGGAATAAGACCGACACCTTCAAGATTTGGGGAAGTCATAAGCATAGGAGACATTTTTGCAAGTTTTTTAAAAGAAGAGAAAATAAAGAGTAAAGTAATAGAAAAGACAAAATTAATGGAAAGAGAAAAAATAAAAGATTTAAAAAGGGCTTTTGATTGGCTTGATGACCATGTAAAGATAAATACAACAGCGGAAGGAATCGTTGAGATAAAGGTTTCGACAAAAGATAAGAATTTTTCTGTTGAAATGGCAAATGCTTATATAGAAGCCCTCATGGAAGTTACAGAGGAATTTTATTATTCTTATACAAACTGGAAAATGAAATTTCTTGAAGAAGCAATGCGTGAGGCAAAGGAAAATGTTATCAGAATTGCTGATTCACTTGCTAAACTTAAAAGGAAATACAATATTTTTATAATCACCACAGAATATACTTCAAGTTATCAGGTTTATTCTGATTTAAAAAAACAGGAAATAGAAACAGAAGTTGAACTTAAAACTTTACAAAGTTATAACCCTTATGATAATCCACAGGTTCAAAAATTAAGGGAAAAACTATCTAATATAAGAAATAAACTAAAAGAGTTTGAATTTCCGCAAAGAACAATCGGTTTTGGTGGAGTTTTTGGGGTGCCGATTCAAAAACTTCCTGATGTATATTCTCTTTTATTAAGAACAGAAACAGAATACAAGGCAATGGAAGGTGTTTTTTCCTATCTCTCACAGGAATATGAAAAGGCAAAAGTTGAAGCAACTACAAAAATTAATCTAATAAATGTTTTAAGCAGAGCAAAACCTGAACTTGTTGAAAGATTCCCCAAAAAAGGAATTATAATTTTCCTCGGGATATTTGTTTCTTTAGTCTTTGGAATTTTATTATGTTTTTACTTTGAATTTCTTGAAAACATTGAAAAGGGAGAAGAATTTTCAGAAATAAGAAATATATTAAAAGAATTTAAAAAAGATATCAGTTTTAAGAAAAAGGATTAGAAACGGATTTCAAGTTCAAGACCTGTTGTTATTTCTCCTGTTCTTTCTCTTCTTGAATATATAGAAAACCTTGGATTCAAAAAATACTTTATCAGAAAAATATCCTTATAGAAAGATAAGAAATCATGCTGATATTTTATATAAATATCAGGAGAAACATATGTTCCAAGCATTATTGAGGGATTTGTTCCGCTCAATAGAGAAAACTCTGTTATTCTTGTTATTTTTTTAACCTGTGTTGAAAAAATTTTTTCTCCTATTACTATGCCTCGCATACCGATCTCAGAAAAGGGCTTTGTACCTATTTCACCAAGGGTAAGGACTTTTATTAAAGTGCTTTCATCAAAAGATACTGGCTCAGAATATATTCTAAAATCAGGGTCCTTTAAATTACCTTTAATTTCAAGAACTATTGTCACTTTTTCGTTATTGATAATATAAGGCAGCTCTGCTCTAAGATTTATTTCAGGTAAAAACTCTTTCTCCCCTTTTAAAAATAAATGTCCCTCTTTTATATCAAATACATTCCCCAGATAAAAAATCTTTCCCTGTATAACTTCAAGCTCTCCGTTTATGTAATAATTAATTAAATCAGTCTTACTGACTCTTACATCTCCTTTAAGTTCCGCATCTATCCATTCGTTAAAGATAAAAATTTTCCCATCACTTTTAAACAAAAGGTCAAAAAAGATATTTGAGGGATAAGGAGTTCCTTTTTCTCTGAAAACGGGCATTATGAAGGCTTCCTCAATTTTAAGATTTGATGATAAATTTACTTCATTTTTATAAATCAATATATTAAATTTACCACTCCCCTTTGCCTCAATAAAATCATAAATCACTGGAACCCCTTTTAAGTCTAATGATATATCGCAACTATCAATTTTATTTTGTTTAAAGATTGCTTTAATAGTACCCCTCCAGTTACCTTCACCAGATAGGCCATTCATTCTTCCATTTATTTTGTTATCTTCTATATTAATAAATAAAGAAGAGTTATGAAAGGACAAAAAGGGATAAAGAATTTCACCCACTGCACCTTCTAAAAT
Source organism: Caldifarciminota bacterium (assembly GCA_039803745.1). GTDB lineage: Bacteria > Hydrothermota > Hydrothermia > Hydrothermales > Hydrothermaceae > JBDRZD01. The sequence continues at coordinate 57,629 of JBDRZD010000001.1, read as the reverse complement.
TATGTCGCCTACCCTTTTCCCCCTGTCAATTTTTATATTTGCAGAAATACTTCCCTTTGTGAAATTTATCAATTTGAAGTTTAAAAATTTCTGAATATGGGTAACAGGAACTTTTCTTATTATTAATTCTGCCTCATATTCAGGGTTTTTTAAAAACTTTTCCAGGTTATACACAAATCCATCCAATTCCATCTCCCCTTCCATGAGTCTTCCTTTTATATTCACTTTTAATTTCTTTTGGTCTCCTTCACCAAAAATCAGAAAATTTGAAATTCCGGTCTCATTCAATTTTAAATTAGAAGAATTTATATTAAAATTTAAATTAAAAGTATCTCTAATTCTCTTAAAATTCAAATTAAAATCAAAATTTCCTTCAAGAATCAGATCTTCTTTTATTTTTACTTTTTCTAAACTTAACCCTTTCAAATTTAAAAGAACCTGAAAATATTCATTTTTAAAATCAAAAAACAAATCTGAATAAATACGGGAATTTAAGATCTCTATTTCATTTAAAACACCTTTTAAAACATTTTCTCTGAATTCTATATTTATTTTACCAAGAGAATCTTTAAAAGAATAAAAATTTCTATTTACTTTAAAAACCCCTTTTTCTTCAAGGTCTCCAGCAAAAGGAGTATAGGCTGTTATCTTAGTAAAGAATAAGGTATCTTCTCTTTTAATATTTAAATTTGCCCCTCCTATAAATAGATTTTTATAATAAAGAGAATCAAAATTTATAGTTATAAAATCTTCTTTTACATCTTCTTTACCAAAAGTAAATTTAAACTTTGGAATCCTTAAATCTTTATATTTAAATTCCATTAAATCCCCATATGCAACAAGTTTTATTTTTTTATCTTCTCTCCTGTAAATCCCAAAGATCTCTCCATAAGTTCCTTCAATATACGGCAATATATTTTCCTTATCTATATTTATTTTAAATTTCACCTCTTGAGGATATTCACCAAAAAGGGAAAGTTCCATACCTTTTGTTTTTAAATTTAAGGTATCAATTTTAAGAATATTTTCTTTGAAGAAGAAAGAGAATTTACAAAAACCATTAATTCCTTCAAATCCTTTATAATTAAGATTTTCAAGATATATTTCGGATTTTAAATAATTTCGTGTAGCCTTTAATTCACTTACAATTTCAAAATCAAATAGATGATTCTTAAAAAAGTATTTCCCTTTTAAATAACCCGCTATCTCAATCAACATCTTTTGAGGATTTTTGAAATCCTTAACCATTCCTGAAATGGAAAAATCTCCTCTTTTTTCTTTTCCTTCAAAATAAATTATATTAATGTCATTATCCCCTATCTTTACTTTTCCTTCAAAAAAATCAAAATAAAATTCATAAATCTTTGTATTCTTTAATTTTATTTCAAGAGTTGGATAATAAAATAAAATTTCACCTTTTGTTTTAAAAATTTCATTTTCAAGTTCAATTATCTTTATATTCTGCCTCTTCATGTTACCCTGGAGAATCGTCTTTAAATGAAAAGGATAGGGTTCTAAGGACTCTAAACTTAAAATAGATATAAAATTTGCTCCTTTAGAAACTTTTAAAAAGCCTTTTATATTTTTAATTTTATAAGATTTATTATTATTTAAAAATTCTAAAAAATTTATTCTGAAATCTTCTATTAAAAAGGGTGGAAGAGAAAATCTTTTAATTTTTCCTTTTTCCTTTTTTTCTGCTTCAAAAATATTTTGAGTAAATATAAAACTATCCACTGAGACACTTTCAATACTTCTATTTATAACAAGAGGTATTAAATCATAAAATATTTTCAGATTCTTTACACGAAATACACCTTCAACTTCTATTTTTTTAAAAGATAAACTATTAAATACATTAAATTTATAATCTTCTATCTTAACAAGATCTCCCCATCTTTTATAAAGGAATTTTACTATCTCTTTTTTAGTTTTATTATAAGCATAATAATAGGAAAGGACGATTAAAAACATTAAAACAAAAAGAATTGAAAAATAAATTAAAAACTTTTTAAAAAACCTCATCAAACTTATTTATTAAAAAGGGGACTTTCTCGTTAATCTTTCTAATATCTTCGTATAAGAAATGGTCTTCTAAAATAATCTTAAAATCTTCCAAAATAAAATCATAAATTTTTGAAAGAAATTCAGGAAGTTTTATTTTTCTCATATATATTGCTCTTAAAGAGGAAATAAATTCTACAAGTAATACACCTTTCAAATTTTCAAGCATCTCAAAAAGTCTTAGAGCAGAATTTGCACTCATGCTAACAAAATCCTCCTGGTTTAAAGAAGTTGGCAGTGTATCCACACTGTTAGGAAAAGATAATGTCTTATTAAAAGAAGTAAGGGCACTTGAGATAACATGCGCGATCATATATCCTGATGAAAAACCTTCTTCCTTTGCTAAAAACTTTGGAAGGATATCCTCTACACCCATTAATTGGAATATTCTTCTTTCAGAAAAATTACCAAGAATAGAAATGAGTATTGCCATAACATCTGCTGAAACAGAGAGCCTCTGTCCATGAAAATTCCCACCAAATATTATTTTCCCATCTTTTATTATCGGATTATCGCTAACAGCATTCATTTCAGATACTATCAATTTTTCAATGAAATTCTTGAATTCTAAAATAGTACCAAATATCTGGGGTATGCATCTTAAAGTATAAGGATCCTGTACACTTTTTCTTAATCCAATCTTTTTATATCCTTTTAAAGCCTTTTTAAAAACTTTTGAAATATAAATCTGCTCGCGTGAATTCCTTATTTTACCTAAAAACGGGGTAAGGGGTAAAGTATCTCCATCAAGAGCAACAAAGGAAAAAAGGGAAGAAATAATTGCCAGTTTAAATAAATTTTCAAATTCAAAAAAAGAATGAATTAAAAGGGATAAAGAAAATTGGGTTCCGTTAATTAATGCTATACCTTCTTTTTCTTTAAGTTTGTAAGGTTCTATATTTTTCTTTTTCAAAATAAAATAAGCAGGCATCATTTCTTTATTTTCAAGTATATATCCTTCTCCAATTATGCATAATCCTATAAAAGATAAGGGGGCAAGATCTCCTGATGCTCCAACAGAACCTTTTAAGGGAACAAAGGGAATCACATCTTTATTTAAAAATTCAACCATCTTTTCTATAAGTTCCAAACTCACACCAGAAAGACCCTGTGAAAGAGAGTTTATTCTCAAAAGAATTGCGCCTCTTACAACTTCGGGAGGAGCAGGTTCTCCCCAGCCGATTGCATGGCTTCTTAAAATATTTTCCTGGAAGATAAGTCTTTTATCTTCCGGAATAACACTATCAGCAAATTTACCAACTCCTGTATTAACTGAATAGATCAATTTACCTTTTTTTAAAAGCAAAAGGAGTTTTTCCCTATTTTTATTAATTTTTTCTTCAATTTCTTTTGAAATTTTGATTTTCTCCTTTAAATAAACTATTTTTTTATATTTTTCTAAATCAAGTCCCTTTTTGTCAATCTCAATCATTTTAAAATAAACTCATTTGTTTTTTTTCTTTAGTTTCTTCCTTTTCTTCTTTTTCCCCGAGGACACATATCTTACCATATACACCATCATAACCCGGGATCTTCTTCACCAAATTTTCTCTCACATTCTTTATGCCTTTTGCTACACGAAAGTTAAATTTATTCTCTATTTCTTCAATTGGAGCGTTCATCAAAACTTCCATTTCATTCCCAAAATAGGAAATCATCTTGAGATATTCATCCCTCACAATCTTTGATTCCTTATTAACTCCTATTGCCTCTGATATTATTTCATCAAGTGGAACAAGATTCTTAAAGGGCACAAATTTTGGAGGTTTTTCACCTTCTTTTCTTGTTGAAAGCATAATCACCCTATGCAAAACACCAATTGTAAGTGGCTTCTCACAAACAGGGCACAGATATCCATTTTTTATTGTTTCCTCTGGATGCATTGACACTCCACATTTTCTATGACCATCATAATGATATTTGCCTTCTTCAGGATAAAATTCTATAGTGAAAAGAAATTTTTTGTTATCTTTTTCTTTTAAAACTCTTTTTAATTCAAAGTAATCCATCCTCTCTTTAAAGCAATTTGCCTCTCTTCCGATTCTTAAAGGTGAATGGGAGTCTGAATTTGAAACAAGTGAAAAATTATCAATCTCTTTAATTCTCCAATTCATCTCTGGATCAGATGAGAGTCCGGTTTCAAGAGCAGTAACCTTATCAAGATACTTGCCAAAACATTCCTCTATTTTATCAAATCCAGAATTGGAGCCAAAAAGGGAAAACCATGGTGTCCATATATGGGCAGGGATAATCATAGCATCACTACATGCAGAAAGAAGAATTTCAACAAAATTTTCTGTTTCCAGTGAAAGGATTGGACGTCCATCCTGCTTGAGAGAACCATAAGGAGAAATTTTTTGATTAAATTTAAGAACTGATTCAAAATCAGGAAAACATACTACAATATGAATTTTCCTTGTTTTATTATATTTTGAATATACAAGACTGACTTCACCTGAAAGTATAAAATCAACACCGTCATATTCAAAAATACCATTTATAGATGGCTTAAGTAAATTTCTTAAATTTTTAAGCCATTCAGGATGAGTTATGTCCCCTGTCCCAAGTAGATTTATTCCCTTAAGTTTAGCCCATCTTGAAAGGTTTTCAATGTCCATATCAGGACTTGTTGCCCTTGAATATTTTGAATGAATATGTAAATCTGCTATATACATCACTTCAGTGCAACAACAACCATTCTTATTGTTGTCTCATTTATTTCACTAAAAGTTTTAAAATCAAAAAAATAGACCTTTTTAAAAAAAACTTTTTTTAAAAGATTTTCTATCTCGTCAGGGAAATAAGCCTTTTCCTTATGGATTTCTTCTATTAAAAAAGATTTATCCTTTTCTTTAACATTTAAAAGGAGTTTAAGAGTGGAAATCCTTTCTTCTTCATTCCATTCATTCTTCCATATAGAATAAATATTTCCTGTCTCCTTAATAGTGGTAGAATTATCCCATATCTCTTTTAAAGAATAATAAGTATTCATATCAAATATAAATATGCCACCATCTTTAAGGACATTATAAACCCCTTTAAAACATTTTTCCATATCATCTATATTTAAAATGTAGTTCATACTATCAAAAAAAGAAAAAACTGCATCATATTTCTCATGAAGATTTAAATCTCTCATATCCATTTTGAAAAAACGAACATTTTTTCTATCTTTTAATTTCTCCTTTGCAATTTCAAGCATTTTTTCTGAAATATCAATTCCTGTAATATTGAAACCCATTTCCGAAAGATAAAGAATCTCGCTTCCTGTTCCACAAGCAATATCAAGTATTTTTTTGGGATATACATTAAAAAGTTCACAAATTTTTATAAAATACTGAGCCCATCCCTTATAATCTATATTCTGCATCAAAATATCATAATATGGTGCTATTTTATCAAATATCTTTTCCAATTTTAATTATAATTTCTTTCTTAAAACTTTTTCAAATTTATTAAAAAATTCATCTATCTGAGAATAATTTATAACAAAAGGAGGGGTAAGGGCAACAGTATTTAACTCTTTTCCCTCTAAAAGTGTAAGTATTCTTTGTTTAAAAAGAAGTTCTTTCCATATTTCTTTAGCAAGATTCGTCTCTATTCCAATTAAAAGTCCTTTACCCTTTATTTTTTTGAGTACACCATATTTTTCTTTTAAATCCTTAAGATAATTTAAAATGTAATCTCCTTTTTCTATCACTTCTTTTTTTAGATCAAATTTTTCAAGTTTTTCCAGAAACTTAATTGCAATAAAGGAGGAAAGGGGATGACCTGCAAAAGTTGAGGCATGTAACGTCTCTTCTTCTTTATTTTTCCATGCATTCATCATATCTTTCTTTCCAGCACATATAGAGAGAGGAAAACCAGAAGCAATTCCCTTGCCAATACAGATTATATCAGGTTTTACATCAAACCACTCATAAGCAAACATTTTCCCTGTTCTACCAAGTCCTGTAAAGATCTCATCAAATATTAAAATTATATCTTCTCTCTTACATATACTTGCCAATTCTTTGATAAAGGGGAAAGGGGGTAAGTTTATTCCGCCTCTTGCCTGTATTGGTTCTAAAATAATACTTGAAACCGGAAACCTTTTTATTAATCTTTTAACCTTATCTAAAGTTTTTTCTGCTTTCGCCTCATCTTCGGGAAAAGACAATCTCTTTATTTTTTTATAAACAAAGGGAATAAAGAAATTTTTTTGAAACCTATCAGTTAAGGAAAGAGAAAATCCGGTTAATCCGTGATAGGAATTCTCAAAGGAAATTACGTATTCTTTTTTTGTATAAAGATAAGCAGTTTTTATAGCAATTTCACAGACTTCTGAACCTGTATTCAAAATAATAGCCTGATAGTCATTCCCGATGATCTTGCATATTTTTTCTGCAAGAAGAACCCTGTAAATATTACTGAAAATGTCTCCCAAACCATGTATAAGAGTATTCTTCATCCTTTTTATTTCATTTAAAATAAAATCTGGTGAATGTCCAAAATTCATTACACCAAAAAAGGAGGTCATATCAAGATATTTTTTCCCTTCTGTGTCCCAGAAATATACTCCATTGGCTTTTTTCAAAAATATATGATGATAACCCTTCTTTTTTGTAAAAATTGCTGGGGATTCATATTTAAAGGCAATTCTCTTTAAATCCATTTAATATACCATAAAAGAGGGAATTCTATCAAGTTTAACTTTTTTAACCTCTATTTTATTTTTTCTTTTTAATTTTATTTCAATTTTTTCTCCCGGAGAAAAAAATCTCATCTTCTCAACAAGGTCTTTTACATTCTTTATCTCTTCTCTTTCAATTTCCAGAATCATATCACCCGGTTTAATATCTGCTTTTTCTGCAGGTGAGCCCTTCAACACCTTTTTTATTATTACATTACCTCCTTCATCCTTTATCAATATTCCAATCCAACCAGGGATTTTAAATTCTTTTCCAATCCTTTTCTTAATCTCTTCTATTTCCTCCCAGAGAGTCACTGAAATGATATTATAATTTTTTTGAAAAATAAAAGGGAATTTCTCACTTTCAAATTCTACAACTTCTCCTTTAACAACTCCTATAAATTTACCATCAATACTGAATACTGGTGAACCAGTTAATGGTATTGAAGGACTCCCCTGTAAGTAAATCCTTTTGTTTCTTTTATTTGAGACAATACTCCAGAAAAGAGCACTTTCAGAATCTAAACTATTGTTTACTATGAGAACCAGATCCCCGACTTCTATATTTTTTTTCTTTTCAATTTCTTTTGCATTAAAATTTGATTTCAAAAACGCAATATGGGTTATATCGTCCCAATAGAAAAGTTCCCCTGAAGAAATCTCTCCTTTAAAATTTATTATATCACATTCATTTGTCAGAGGAAATGGTAAAGAAGTAACAACTGTACCTATTGTATCATATATAATTCCGGTTCCCATTTTATTTTCTATCTCTACTCTTACTACATTTGGTAAAACCTTTTTATATGTTTCTTTAATTTCTTCCTGAATTTTTAAAAGAATGGATTGTGTAATTGTTAGAATTAAAAGTAATTTCATTTTAAAATTAAATCTTCTTTAAACTCAAAATCTACAAGATAAACCTTCTTAGCCTTTTCTTCTCTAACAATCTTATTTTCATCTTTTTTATTTTTAAAAAATAAAGGAAAAGATTTAAAAGAAAAGACAATAAATAAAATCAAAAATATTTTTATAAAAATTCTGTAATCTTTTTTGTTTTTTTTACAATCAAATAAAGAAATGCTCATTTCTTCAAGTTTTTTCAAATCATACAAAAATATTTTACAATCTTCACAGATATCAAGATGAGAAAGCAACTTTTCCATTTCCTCTTTTTTTATCTCATTATCAATATATTTATTTATAAGAATTTTATATCTTTCGCAATTCATTTTTTAACTTCTCCCTCAAATAAATTCTTGCTCTAAAAACCCTTGTTTTAACTGTCCCAAGAGGAACTTTAAATTTTCTTGCAATTTCTTCATAGGAATATCCCTCAACATCTCTTAGAATAAAGAAATCTTTATAAATTTTGGGCAAATTTTCTACCTCTCTTTTTAATATACTTTTCAAACGATTCCTTTTTAAATTCTCATTCTCATCCTCTATTTCAGTCTCCTCATCTAAATATACAAACCTTTTATTCCTCCTTAGATCATCAATCACTAAATTTTTTGCAACTTTAAATAGCCACCCTTTTAAATTATATATTTCATTTTTTTCCTTATAAAGTCTCATAAAAACTTCTTGAACAATATCCTGACTTTTATCTTTATCCCTTAAAAAACTATTTACAAAGAAAAGTAAAACATTTCTATATTCATTAAAAACTTTTTCTACAATTCTTTTATCCATTTATTTATATAATAAGACGAAAAAGAATTAAAAAAGTTTCATCATTATAATGTAAATTTTTAAAAATAGGCAATAAAATTAAAATTAAAAGAACTCTTTGTCTTTGTTTTTTCCCCTATTTTTAAGAAAAAAGAAAGACTTGTTTCAAGGTTCTCTCTTATTTTTTTTAATAAAGATACCTTTTCCTCTACCCTCCATTTTTCTTTTTCATAAAAAGAAATATTTGAAAAGGGATTTTTAACATTTTGAAAAATAAGAAAGATCTCTTCTCTTATTTCTGTACCAAAAATAAAAAAATTTATGCCCGGCAAAAGTTCAAAATAATCCTTCTTCATTATTTTTGTTCCAAAATAAAAAGGGGATTCATTTCTTTGAATTCCATAATTAAAGGAAAACCTTAAATTAATCTTTTCAAAGCCTTTTCTTATCCCTGTTAAAAATTTGTATTCCCTTGTTCTTGCCTTAACATTTTCCTGTTCCTTATCCTCTGAAAACTTATAAGTAAATCCTGCTTCAGGAGTAAATTCTTTGAGTTCTCTCCTCAAATTTATATTCCATTCAAAAGAAAGCCTTTTAAATGGATAAAGATAATATTCTTTATCTTCATCTTGTGAATAAATAGTATATAAACTTGTATAAATTGGAAGGTCAAAATTTAAATTAAGAGAATAATTTTCATTCCTTGAAAGAATTTTTTCTTTTAATTTCTTTTCCTCTCTATCCTGTGTTAAAAAAATTGAGTAAATATCTTTCGAGAATTCTAACTTTGAATAAATTCCTTTTTTATAGCCATTATCATCTTTTGTAATAAAAAATTCTCTTTTTATATAACTCCCGTTTTCATCGGGATAAAAACTTTTTGTAAGAGAGTCATAAGAGAAATTCCCTTTTCCTTCTCCAACAAATATATATTCTATATTTTTTTCTGAAACAATTTCCGGATTTTTAATTACATTTATACTGATTCTTAAATCCTTATAAGGAAAAAGATTATAAAAAAAATTGTAGAAATAATCCTTATTAATTTTTTTTAGGTAAGGTTTAGAAAATATGTATTTAAAAGTTCCTCTTATAGAAAATACGCTTTTAAAACTTAAAAGAGTATTTATTGAATTTGAGAGGATATATAGATTTTTAAAAAGCGAATTTTCTGAAAAGGTAAAAAATAAATTATCATGTCCAAAAGAAATTTCTTTTGAAAGAGAATTAAAATTTGAATTCTCAAAAATGTTTTTGAACTCCACAAAATATTTATTCATTTTTTTTGATATCAAAAAACTGTTCCTGTATGTCCTTTCTTTTCCCTTTATTTCCTCATAAGTTTCTTTTGTATTAAAATATTTTAAAAATTCAAATTCATAACTTTCTCTCTTAACACTTCCTGAATCTGTGCTTAAATATCCAATCTCATTTTGTAATTTAAAGATATCTTTATAAATAAAATAAGGGGAAAGTAAAACCCTTTTTCTTTCTTCTGCTTTTGTCTTCCACAAGAATTCATAATTTGCTTCCTTTTCTCTAAAAGGGAAAAAAAGGTTTTTACCAAAATATTTTAGAGATAAATTTACTCCACTTTCATAGTTATTTTCTTTGTAATAAAATTTATTTTTTGTCTTAATTCCAAAATCAACATTATCCCTATCATTTAAGTTTGAATAAATGTTCTTATCAAATTCAGAAAGAAAAAATTCTATTTTCTGCTGTTTAAAGGAAATGGAAGAAGAGAAAAAATTTTTCCTTTGTGGTAAATAGAGAATCTTCCGGGGAATATAATCTCCTTTATCTTTTCCAACATATTCAAAACAGCCCTTTAAATCGTTGAATATATAATCTCCTTTATTTTCACCAACAAAGATAAATTGAGCAACATAATTTCCATTTTTTTCTCCTACATATATAAGTGTATCCCCTTTTTTTATATAATCACCTTTTCCTTCACCTACATATTCATATCCTTTTGTGTATAAAATTTTTTGTGTATCACCTATGGTTTTTAAAAATATCTTATCACTATCGGATAAAGAGAAAAGGGGGTTCTTTTCAAAATCCTTCTCTAAAAAATAATTAAAATTTAAATTAAAATTTTTAAAATTTGGAGAAAAGCATTCTGAAAAATAATACTTATCAAAACCGCCTTCGATTTTTTCAAAATCTATTTTTAAATTTGAAGTATTTGAAATATTCACTTTTGGATTAAAAACTATTATTCCCCTTTCATAATCAATTATATAATCTTCATCCTTTCCACTTTTTAAGAGTTTATTATCAAGATATACCTTTTCAGAGCCGGGAACTATCCTTTCATATCTTTGAATTCCTAAAAAATAAGGTCCATTTTTCCCCGGAACTACATCTATTTTTATACTTTCAAATGTTCCCTTTCCATAACCTGTTCCTATTTTTAAAAAAAAACCTTTTGTTTTACCTTCGGCTTCCATTCCAAGCATTTTTCTCTCAATGTTTTCTCCTCTAAGAAAGAAATCACCGATTTTTGTTTTAAAATAAGGAGATTTAATATTAAAATAAGCCTGCTCGAGCTCTGAAAGAGAGACTGTTCCTTCTGAAGGTAAGTTCTCATCTTGAAAAACACCCTCAACTTCAATATTATTCCCTATTTTACCATCCAGTTTAAGATTTGTACTTTGAACAAGTGAAAAATTACCCTCTTCTATTTTAAAACCAACCTCTTTATTACCCTTTAATTTAATCTCCTCAAATTCTTTTTTGCTTTCAACAGGTTTTATTAAAATCTTCTCTTCTTCTTTCAATAAAATTTCGTTTTTTTTATAAACCGCATCAATTTCTATATTTTCATATTCAACATAAACTGTGTCACTTTCATAAAATCCCTTCAAAAAAAGTGTATCACCTTTAACCTGATATTCAATATTTTTCTTTGAATAAACCTTAATACTATTTATAACAGGTGTTTTTAAAATTATAAAAGATATTTCTGGTAAGATTGTATCTCTTATTATTTTTGAAATGAGAATAAAAAATAAAAACTTCATTTATTTTCCTTAAAGGGTAATTTTAGAATTGAATCAGAAGTTAGTATAAAAATAGTATCTTTTAAAAAAATCAGGTCATCTATTTTAAAGTTTATACAAAAGATAGTTTCTTCACCATTTTTAATCTTTATACAGTTTTCTTTCCATAAGAATAATTTGCGAATACATTTTCTAAATCCATCCCATTTACCTTTTTCTTCTTTTTGAACTTTTTTTTCAAAAACATCAAAAGAAACAATTTCGTCATGATAAAGAAAATATAACTTATCATTTATAAATTCCATGGACAGGACATTTTTAGAAGGAGAAAAATCAAGATAAAAAGAATCCTTTCTTGTAAAGTTTATAACCTTGATTTTCCCTGATACACTATCAAGAAAATAAAAATTACCTTTGTCATCTTTTGCAAATTTTGAATAATTTTTTTTAAATTTATAAAAAGATAAAATTTTACCATCAACAGGGTTTATCACATAAAGCCCTTCTTTTGAGAGAATATAAATCCAAACAAAATCGGATTTTATTTCATAGGCATTGTAAAAATTTTCTTCAAGAAATATTTTTTTATTTTGAGTTTTTAAATAATTTTTCTCGGAATCAAAAATGAAAAATTCTCCTTTACAAAAAATTAATGCTTTCAATGATATCAAGAGATAAATTAACATAAGATTTTTATTCTAAATCAAAATCCCTTAACCTTTTCAAACAGCCTTTTTCTCTTATAAGATCTTCTGCCATCTTTCTAATTTTTTGAATATCAGGGTCATCAAATTTTTTATAAATTTCATATAAATAATAAAGTTTGTCAATTTTATCTGTAAAATCGCTTTTTAAAAATGTCCATTCAATAGATTTATCTATCAAATTCTTCGCTTCAGAAACATCACCTTTTAAATATCTTAACTTTCCCTCAACATACATTTTGTAATATTTTTGCTCCTCAAATTTTAAAGTAACAGATTCTTTTACCTCTTTTAAAGCCTTTTCTGCCTCTTCTAACTCGCAGAGATGGGTAAAAATTTCTGTTTTCCCCATATAAAAACCATTTATGAGTCTTTCATTTTTAGTAGCAAATACAAGATTTTCAAGTTTTTCAAGATATTGGAGTACTTTTTCCTTATCTTTTTTCTTTAAATAAAGGTACATTAAATTTGAAACCTGAGAAATTATTGCCTGCCTTTGTTTAAATTTTTCATTAACCTCAAAAGCCTTTTTATAATACTCTTCTGCTTTATCTAAATCTCCTTCAAAAATCTCATACCATATTCCAATGTTATTTAAAGATGCTGCCTTCCCGGGGAAAAGAACAGGATAATTTGCAACATCCATAAAATATTCAATTGCTTCCTTTTTACCTTCAAAAAGAAAAGTGAGCCCTATGTTATGAATAACAGTTAGAATTCTTCTATCATCTTTTATCTTCTTTAAAAAAGATAAACTTTTTTGATAAAATTCCCTTGCTCTTTCAATATCTTTTTTTGAATAATATTGATTACCTAAAAAATTGTAAATTCTACCATACATTAAAGAAACAAAATAATCGGGGGATTTAAAAGTTTTCCTTTTTACAATTCTCCAGGGATCTTTTTCAAAATCCGGCTCCATCACGTGCTTTTCTTCATACTTCTTTACTTCTTCAATCAATCTATTTCCTTCTTCTATTAAGATATCCTCCTTTTCATTTAAATACTCTCTTCCTATTAAAAGAAAGTATTTACCAAGTAAATAATCCTCTTCTTTTAAACTCTCCAAAATCTTTTTAAGTAATTTAACTGATTCATCATATTTCTCAATAAGGTTTAAATAGATACCTTCACATAGCAAAATTTCAGGGGTTTTTAATATCCCTTCATTTTCTATTTCTTTTAAGAAACTTTCTATTGCAGAAATTTTCCCTTCATTAAAAAGATCAATCACTATACTTTTTAAATATTTTCCACATCTTGTAGGGTCTCTCATTTTTATTGAATGATAAAGAGCATTCTCAAAATCTCCTATACTTTCAAAATAATCAAGAGCACGTATATGAATTCTAAAGAAAAGATCATATCCAAGAGGAAATTTTTTAAGTCTTCTTTCAAAATAGGATTTTAATAGGCGGTGAAAGCGAAAAACAATTATTCCTTCTTTAATTTCTTCAATAAGGGTAAAACCCCTTTCCTTTATTTTATTTATTATTCTCTCAGGATTTTCATATCCTAATATCCATTTTACCGCTCCATAATTAAACTCTCTTAATTGTCCAAGAGTAAGGAGATTTATTTTCTCCTCCTCTTCTAAATCTTTAAAAACCCCCTCAAGAAGTCCTTCTAAAAGCTCGGGCCATTCTAAAAGACTATCAAGTTTTGTTTTTACATCTCTTTTATCTCTAAAAAACAATATGCATGGCAATAACCAGCCCTCTGTCCTTTCCCTTAATAAAAAAGCATCTTTAGGACTAATTTTTTCACCAAAAAGAGAGGATAAATCAATTATTTCTTCACAGGATAAAGTAAAAAATTCTTCACCCATTATTTTCACATCCCCTTCAAATTCATAGGGTAAATTTGCTTCAATAATCAGTTTTGCAGGTAAATTTTTAAAGAGAGGTAAAATTATCTCTTTAATTATTTTCCCAAAATTTTCCATTAAATGATAAGTATCAAGAAAAACAAAATAGGTATTTTCAGGTAAAGCAATATTATTGTATTCATTCTTTAAAATTTCCCAGAAAAGTTTAGGGGTTTCCTTACCATTTATTAAAGAAATTGTTTCCTTTAAGGTTCCTGAAAATTCGGAGAGGATTTGAAGAAGTGAAATTTTGAACATATCAAAATCCTTATCCTTATCCTCAACCTGAATAAATATAGGGTTAAAATCTGTATCTTCAAAGAATTTTAAAAGTGTTGTGGTTTTACCATAAGCAGGGGGTGAGTAAATATATATTACTTTTGATGTAGTTTGCATCAACTCTTTCTTTGCTCTTTTAAAGACCGGAATATAATTTTCAGGTAACCTAAGCCTTACCCTTCTCATTTTACACCCCCTTTATTATTATGAAAAATAAATACCTATTTTGATTTTATTAATATTTTTAAAAAATAAAATTAATATGTTGCATTTTTGCAACATCAATTTTCACTTCTGATACCACTCTATAAATTCTTTTAACCCCCTTATTATTTTTTTACAAATTTCCCTTTGATAATTTTTATTTTTTAATTTTTTTTCTTCCTCAGGATTTGTTATAAAGCCTACTTCAATAAGTGCAGAGGGCATATAAACTCCATAAAGGACATAAAAACCTGCCTGTTTAACCCCCCTATCCTCATCTTTATTATTCACAAGATTTTTTTGTAAGAATTCTGCAAGCTTTTGAGATTCCTTTAAAAACTCGGTTTGGGCAAGATCGAGAAGTATTGCATCAAGAACTGTTTTTACCTCTTTTTCAGGCATTTCAAATTTTAATGAGGCATTTTCAAGTGCCTCAACTGCCCTTTCCCAGTCAGTCTTTGCTTCTGATAAAAAATAAACCTCAACCCCTTTTGATTCTATTTTTTTTGAAGCATTACAATGGATTGAAAGAAAAATATCACCCTTCTCTTTATTTGCTATACGAGACCTTTGGGAAAGAGAAATAAATGTATCTTTTTCTCTGGTTAAAATAACCCCAATTTTAAGTTCTTTTTCGATCATCTCCTTTAGAATTTTCGCAATTTCAAGGTTTATATCTTTTTCAAAAGTGCCTCCTTTTCCACATGCTCCTGGATCTTCACCACCATGACCGGGATCTATAATTATTTTTTTTATTTTTCTATCTAAAAATTTTTCAATTTTATTTATTTTTTCTCCCAAAAATAAAATCTCTATTCTATCTTTATAGGATTTAATTCTGTATTTTTTCACATTTTCAGTAATTATAAATTTTACAACAGTATTATCTCCTTCTTTATGAAATAAAACCTTTTTTAAATAATCACTTTTGATTTCATATTCATCCGGAAACTCATAAGAAGATAAAGGAAAAACTATTATAAAATCTTTATTACTTATCTTCTTTTCTATATCCCCCCCAATTTCTCCATCTTTTTTAATAACAACTTTTACACTATCCCCAAAATTATAAATTTCAGGTGGAAAAAGATTCAACAGGGAAAAAATTAAAATTAAATTAACCATACCTTTTTTTGAGTTCTCTTTCGATCTCCCTTTTTATTTCTCTTTCCTTTATTATTTGCCTTTTTTCATATTTTTTCCTTCCGCGAACAAGACCTATTAAAACCTTTATCCATTTTCTTTTTAAATAAACCTTTAAGGGAACAATTGTAAGTCCTCTTTCTTTCACTTTTCCAATGAGCCTTTTTATTTCTGCTTTTTTAAGTAAAAGTTTCCTTTTTCTTTCAGGGTCGTAAGGAATACTTCCTGAATATTTATAAGGTGCTATGTATAAATTCAAAATAAAGGCTTCACCCCCTTCAAATTTGACAAAAGAATCTTTTAAAGATATTGCGCCATTCTTAATGGATTTAACCTCGCCACCTAAAAGTTCTATCCCTGCTTCTATTTCTTCAAGAATCTCATAATCTCTATAAACCTTTTTATTTTCAGCAATTATTTTAATCATTTCCAAAGATAAATGAAAAAATGCCTTCAGGGCTTGTTTTTATAATCAAATTTCCAAAAGAGTTATTTGAAATCCATAAAGAGGGAAAAACTATAAAATTTTTAAAATCACAATTTTCTAAAAAATCTATTACCAAAATTTTATTTTTTATTATTTCATAATTTAAATTTTTTAAATTCTCATAATTAATATCCTTTGGTAAGAATACTTTGATCTCCTTTTTAAATTTATCTTTGATTTTATATAAAAAAGAATTATTATCTTCTGGTAAAAAAATTATTATTTTTTCAAAAGAACTCAAATCAAAAGGAAATTTTAAAAAACTGGTTCTTTTAAAAAATTTATGAAATTTTAATTTTAACTTTATTTTTTCAAAAAAATTTAATCCCATATAAATCCCAATTTTATTCCCATTAAAAAAACGCCTTTTTCATCACCTTTTATAAATTCAAAACCGATTCCTGAAATAAACCTCTCTTTATTAGAAAAATTTAAAAAGGAGCGAAAGGAAATAGTCCCTCCAAATTCTTTTTTATCTTTTTTTTGAAGTGAAAGTAAAGATAAAGAAGGGCCAAAAGAGATAAATGAATTTTTTGAAATTTTATAAAAAAAATCCCCAAAAATAGAGAAAATTGAAAAACTTGTTTGAGAATTTTTTTGAAGAGTGAAATTTTTAAAAGAAAGACTTATGTCCAGGATATTAACATTTTTCCCAAATTCAACACAAAATCCTGGATTTAGAGTTTTAGAAGCATCTTTTAAGGGAAAATACAACCCCCCATTAATAAAGAAAAAACTGAATATCGTTAATATTAAAAAATTCATAAATAAATTATAAAGTAAAATATGAAAAAAATTCAAAATTATTTTCTAAAAAAAAGAAAAAATAAAATGTTTAAAATTATTGTTAAAATGATAGAAATAACGATAGATGTCCCAATTGGAAAGAAGAAATGAAAATTATTTTTTTTAATGTATATGTCAAGAGGAAGCATTTTGAAAGAAAATTTTTCAAAAATAAGAAAAAAAATTCCGAAAAAAATTAAAAAAATGCCTGATAATATTAAAATCTTGCCTATTCCGCCCATATTGGATGATACCCAAGAATATATTCTTTGGCTTCCATTATTTTTTTACCTGCTGGTTGTATTTCTATGATTTCAATTGCCCCCTTTGCACAAAATACATAGAGCCTTCCCTCCTCTATCTTTATCTTGCCTGGAGGACCATCCATATCTTTATGAACACGGACCTTATATATCTTCGTATATTTTCCATCAAAATGGGTTCTTGCACCTGGTATGGGGGAAAGAGCATGAATTTTATTTTTCACTTCTTCTGCATCTTTTTTCCAATCAATCCATAGTTCTTCTTCTTTTATCTTTGATGCATAAATTACCTCGCCTTTTTGTGGTTTTGGTTTGATTTTGTTTTCAGAAATTTGTAAAAGTATATCATAAAGAACCTCGCTTGAGCGCAAGGATATTTCATCTTCAAGTTCACCCTTTGTTTTATCATCTATCTCTATTTTTTCCTGATATACAATATCTCCTGCATCTATTTTTTCATTCATTATAAAAATTGTAAAACCTGTATATTTTTCACCATTCATTATTGCTCTTTCTAAAGGAGCTGCTCCCCTATATTTTGGCAAAAGTGAGGGATGAAGATTCAGAGGTTTTATCTTTGGCAAAAGAAGTAATTCTCTTTTTAATATTTTTCCATAATCTGCAAGGATTAAATAATCAATTTCATATTTTTTGAGTTCCTCTAAAAAGCCCGGGCTATTTGGATCATAAGGAGTAAAACAGGGTATATTTTTTTCCAATGCAATTTCTTTAACTTTTGTAGGTTTCAACTGTCTTCCCCTTCCAGATGGTGCATCAGGAGCTGTTATAATTATCTCAGGATTTATTTTTTTTTCTATTATATTCAATAAAAACTTGTAGGCAAAATTACCTGAGCCAAAAAATGCTATTTTAAAGTTTTTTTCTCCTTCCATAACTTTTTCCATCTTGCAATTACTACTTTCCTTTCCTCTTGTGGCAATCTATCAAAAATTAAAATTCCATTTATATGATCATATTCATGAAGTAAAACCCTTGCACTAAGTCCTTCAGCATCTATAATATTTTTTTTCATATCCAAGTCATAATATTCCATAACAATTTTCTTGGGACGCTTAATCTCTATAAAAAGTTCAGGAATTGAAAGACACCCTTCTTCCATTATTTCCTCATCTTCATAATAAACTAATGTGGGATTTATAAACTCTTTTATCCCTTTGCCCTTTTCAATCAGATCAAAATTCACAACAAATAAATTTAAAGGTTGCCCAATCTGGTGTGCTGCAAGTCCAAATCCTTTTATTTCTTTTAAAATTTCTTTCATCTCAAACAAAAGCCTCTTAACCTCTTCTCCATCTCTTACATCTCTACCTTTCATTCTCAAAACTTTTTCTCCATAAATCTTAATTTTACTTTGCATCCTTTATTCTTCTTTCTTTAGAACTTCCTGAATTGCTGATTTATCAAATTTAACAAAAACATTTTCAGATAGTTTTAAAATAACAGTTTTTTCATCAATTTTTGATACTGTCCCATAAATTCCTGAGGATGTAAACACATAATCTCCCTTTTTTAAATTTTTGATCATTTCCCTGTGTTTTTTCTCTCTTCTTTGTTGCGGAAGAATTATAAATAAATAGAAAAATACAAAAAGTATTATAAAGGGAAATAAAAGTGCCAGCAAATTCCCATTACCTTCTTTCATAGAAATTTAGAAATCCCTTCCAAAAGTAATCCATATAAGTGGTTTCTTAAAAAATTTATTTTTTTCTATCTTGTATGCGAAATCAAATTTTAAATCAAAATATCCGATATTCCATCTAAATCCATAACCCAAGTCGGAATGAAATATTTCTTTTTTAAAACTTGCCATATCAATCTCCTTAAACCCAATACCTGTATCAAAAAAGAAAATACCTCTTATATTACCAATTTTTAAAGGTAAAGGAAAAGATAGTTTTAAATTATCCAGGAAAGGCACCCTTAATTCAAAACTGGATAAGAATATATAGGGATAGACAAGTTCAAATAAATCATATCCCCTTAATCTATTTGGGCCACCAAGCCAGAATGGCAATATTCTTTCTCCATCCTGCTTTCCAGCGAATAAGATTCTAAATGCAAAATTTGAACGGGGTGTAATTCTCCAATATTTTCTTGAATCAAAAACAAACTTCAAATAATTTTCAGGGATAAAACCAAATTCAAAACCTAAATAACATCTTTCCCCATCTTGCACTCCTAAATAATAAAAATCAGTTGAACGATCAAATACTGTCCCAAAATAAAAGGGTAAATTTATGAAATAATCCATTCTATCAATGGGAAAATAAAGGTCCCTATCAATTATTCTTTCAATATAAGTGAAACCGGTTCCAATTTCAAACCTGAAAAATTTATTTAAAGGGATTAAAGATATAAAATTAAAGCCTAAATTTCTTTCATAGGAATAATAAATTGAGTCATAGGGGTATAAAGGGAAAAATTGATATATTTCCAAGAGATAATCTATTTTCTTTGGTAAATAATAAATTCCAAAAAGCCAGTTTGAAACAGTTAAATCTCCTCCTGTCATGTCAGTAAAGAATTGAATTCGCAAATTACCAAGAATATCAGAGGCTTGCAAACCAACATTACCATAATAACCATATTGAGGCGCGTATCCAATAGTTCCACCAAGCCAATCTATTGTAAAGAAATTTGAATATTCCTTCCATTCAGCATTTTCTGTTCCTTTTCTTTTCTTTCCAGGTTTTTCTTCTAATTCTACTTCTTTCCATTTATTTTTTTCAATTATTTTTTCTTTTTTTATATAAAAAATATTGTATCCATTCTTCCATAAAATACTACATACAATGTCATTACTTTTCTTTGCATAACCTGTCTCTCTTATCCAGGTTGGGAAACTTGTAATTTGGTAAAACTTGTTATTTAACTTATCATAAGCAAATATGTTGGAGGCATCCTTTTCTTTATAAACAAACAAATAAATACTATCCTCTATTTTGAAGGGATGAGATATGTTTCCAAGATAAGGGGTTATCTTCCTTATAGATTTATCCTTTAAAGAATATGAGAATATTGCATAACTTCCATAGCTTCCGTCTTGAGTTCTATCAGAAACAAAAAGGATCTCTTCTTCCATAAATAAAGGATCCCTTTCGTCAAAGAAATCATTTGTAATTCTTTCGAGTATTTTACCATTTGATGGATTAAGAATATAAAGGTCACTTTTACCATCTTTTATTCCAACAAAAACTATTTTACTCCCGTCGGGCGAGAAATCAGGTGTATAAATTCCGTCAAATTCTTTATAGGAATAGGATTTAATTATTTTATTTGTTTTTAGATCGTAAAAGTTTATCATTTCCTTTCCGTTGCCATGGGATGTAAAAATTAAGTATTTTCCATCTGGTGAAAAACATATGCCGGGTCTCAAAAGGTGCAGATTCTCAAGTGAGGGAACCCTTTCTCCAGAAACAATTTTTTTTACTTTTTCAGGAGCGTATATTGAGATAAGATAAATATCGGAATAATCTTTTCTATCGGAAAGAAAAGTAATATAAGAACCATCATAAGAAATTGCAGGACCAACATTCATGAAGCCACCCTCTTTTTTATGATCTGTTATCTTCTTACCTATATCTTCAGGATAATCATACTTTTCAATCTCTTTGTAAATTTTCTTTTTTAAATAATAAGAAAATCTTTCTGAAAGAGCATCTTGGGAAATTCCAAATACTTTCAAAGAGGCTTTATCAACGGATTTTCTAAATTTTAAGGCGTGTAAAAATTCAGCTATTTTTTCTTCTCCATATGTATCATATAAAAAATAGAAAAATACTTGGCCAAGTTTATAAACAATGTATCCGCCATAATATTCGAGATTCTTTAAAGATGGGAAAAGGTCGTTTAATATAAGGTCTCTAACAAAACCTTCAGTTTCAGGATCAAGACCTAATGAGACATATTCAGGGAATCCCTCCATAATATAAAGAGGAATAGAGAAGAAAGGCTCCTGAGCAAGTTCATAAATACCTGTATAAAATAATTTAAATTCAAATACATGGACAAGCTCATGCATAAGTACATGTTCAAAAGAACTATAAGAACCATCAAAAGGAACAACAACCCTTGTTTTATAAAACTCTGTAAATCCACCAATCCCTTCTTCTATCAAGTCAAGAATTATATTTGTTTCCCTAAAATCATTTGGAGAATTATAAATTATAACAGGAACTTTTGTTTTTACATCAATACCAAGCATATTGGAAAGCCTTGTATATGTATTTTCAAGAACAGGTACTGCAAAATCAACAAGAGGCTCCCCACCTTTTGTAAAGTAAATCATAAAATGTGGAGTTTCACATATTTCCCATTTTAGATTTTTTGTTTGAATTTTATTCTGTCCAAACCCAAGTAAAAATAAAATTAAAATTTCAAGCATCCTTTTTAATCAAAATATTCTTCTTCAGGAATTATATAATATATTGGATTCAAATTTTTTTCAAAAAGTTTCACTTCATAATGAAGATGAACACCTGTTGCAAGACCTGTTGAGCCCATCGTTGCTATTACATCACCTCTTCTAACTCTTTGAAAGGGCTTTACTAAAATTCTATCATTATGACCATAAACTGTAATAAATCCATTACCATGGTCGATTTCCACTGTAAGCCCGAGCCCTTCTTTCCATCCCGCATATTTTACAATGCCATCAGCAGTAGCAAAAATGGGTGTGCCTTTTGGACCCGCTATATCAATTCCTTTATGAAATTTTATAATCCCTGTAAAAGGATCCTCTCTATAACCGAATTTTGCAGTTACAAATGCGCTCTTTACAGGGGAGATGCTTGGTGTCCTTTTTCTCAAATCTTCACTTTTTTCAAGGAAATATTTTAAATTATTTATTTCTTTCTCCTGCATATTAACCAAATTCATCATATAATCTATCCTTTCTTCAATCTGTTCTATCTTTTCCTTTTTCTTTGGAATCCCACCTATAGGCATATTAAGTATTTCAAGACTTATAGGCTCGAAATCTAAATAATTTCTCAACCTATTTTGTTTTTCTATCAAGTCTATCATATCATCTTTAATTTTATTCAATTTTTTTTCTATATCTTCAAGTTTATTTTTAAGTTTTCTGTTTTCCTCTGCATAATATCTAAAATCTTTCTTTTCTTTTTCTTTTTTGACAAAAATATAGGTTGCAAATATAAGGTAAAATAAAATAAAAATGGAAAAAGAAAACAAAAATTTAAATAAAATTAAAGGGACAAAAAAATCTTTGCCCTTTAAATCTCCTCTTTTTCTTAATATTTTAATATAAAATCCGTTTTTCATCTTAAAAATTTTTAAAATTATAATTTTAAATACATCTAATTGTCAAATTCACTTACCTTAACTTTTCTAACCCCTTCGGGTAAAAAAATTTTAAAGGTTTCTTCGCTAAATTTCATGTTCTTTTTAAATAAAAGAAAGGTAAACTCAAAAATAACATCTCCTTCTACTAAAATAAGATTTTTTAAATCTTTATTATTTTTTTCTAAAATTACAATTATTTTTTTGTAAGGTAAATCTAAATTCTTTTTCAAAAAAATCTCTATTTTAAAATCCTTTTCTCCAAAGAAAATAGAATCAGCGTATTCATCAATGTTTAAGATAAAGAAATCTGATATAAATTTTGGTGTTTTTGAAACCTGAACTTCTTTCCAGGAAGGAAAATAAATCAAGGTACTATCCTTTGTGGAATATATAATCTGACTTTCGGGTTTTTCAATAACCATTTTAAATAAATCTCTTTTCACATAAATCTTACCAATCAGGGTACATGCAGGTATCCCTTCACTATAAATAATTTCTCTTACCTTCCCATAAATATTTTCTAAATTTTTATACTCTTCTTTGATTTCTTCCCAGGAAAGAGAAAAAATTAAAATTAAAAATAATTTCATTTCAAAATTTTACTCATTATTTCTGCGACTTCCTCGGGCTCGGTTGCAACAGGAATACCTGCTTTCTCAAAAGCTCTTATTTTACTTTCAGCAGTTCCTTTACCACCTGAAATTATTGCTCCTGCATGTCCCATTCTTTTTTCAGGAGGTGCAGTTCTTCCAGCAATAAATGCAACAACAGGTTTTGAAATATTTGATTTTATAAATTCTGCAGCATCTTCTTCATCAGTGCCACCAATCTCTCCTATTAAAACTATACCTTCTGTCTCGGGATCTTTTTCAAACTCCTTTAATACATCAATAAACTTTGTTCCAATCACAGGATCACCTCCAATTCCTATCACTGTGGACTGTCCTAATCCCCTTTTTGATAAATGAAATACAACTTCATAGGTAAGCGTTCCGCTTCTTGAAACAACACCGATTTTCCCTTTTTTAAATATATGTCCCGGCATTATTCCAACCTTTGAAATAGAAGGAGCAATTATTCCCGGGCAATTTGGTCCTATTATTCTTACATCTTTGCCTTTTATATAACTTTTTATTTCTGCCATGCAAAGTGCTGGAATACCTTCTGTTATAACAACAATTAAATTTATACCTGCATCTATTGCCTCATAAATTGCATCTTGTGCAAACTTTGCTGGAACAAAAATTATTGAAGTATTTGCTCCTTTTTCCCTTACAGCCTCAATAACAGAATCATAAACAGGGACACCATGAACATTCTCACCTTTTTTACCAGGGGTTACACCTGCAACAATTTTTGTTCCATAATCAAGCATTTGCTTTGTATGAAAGGAACCATCCCTTCCAGTAATTCCCTGAACTAAAACTCTTGTATCATGGGAAAGGAAAATTGCCATATAACCTCCTTTAAAAAATTATTTTTTAATCTCACATATAACAACTTCGTCAATCCCATCTATCTCCCTTAATCTAACCTCAACAGTTTCATCCTTTGAAGTTGCAACTTTTTTACCAAGGTAATCAGGATGTATGGGAAGTTCTCTATGACCTCTATCAATCAAAACAAGAAGTTCAACTTTATCAGGTCTACCAAAATCTATTATTGCATCAAGGGCGCTTCTTATTGTTCTTCCTGTGTATAAAACATCATCAATAAGTATGATCTCTTTCCCATCTACATCAAAATCAAGTAAAGTACTTTTTACTTCAGGAGATTCTGAAATTTTCTGAAGGTCATCTCTATAAAAGGTAATATCAAGAACACCAAGTGGCAGAGATGCTGATAGTTTTTTATCAAGAATTTCTTTTATTCTCTTAGCAAGGGGGGCTCCTCTTGTCCTAATTCCGATTAAGGCAATTTTTTTATAATCTTTATGTCTTTCAAGAATTTCTGAGGCAAGCCTTTCAAGGGTATTCTTTATATCAATCTCATCCATTATTTTTCTTTTTTCAATCTTCTTCATGTTTAATAAAAATTTTTAAATCTCTTAATTGCTCCTCATTAACAAAAGATGGAGCACCTTCAAAAAGTGCATATCCTTTAGTTGTTTTTGGAAAAGGAATAACATCTCTTATTGTTTCAAGCCCTAAAAGAATAGCTGCAATCCTATCAAAACCAAGTGCAATTCCACCATGAGGCGGTGCTCCGTATCTTAATGCCTCGAGTAAAAATCCGAATTTATTTTCAATTTCTTCATCAGAATAACCGAGTTTTTTTAAAATTTTCTTTTGTAAATCTGCATCATGATTTCTTATGCTTCCAGAACCTATTTCAACTCCATTTAAAACAAGGTCATAATGCCTGCCTATTATTTCTGAAGGAGTCTTTTCAATGTCTTCTGGATTTAAAGGCATTGTGAAGGGATGATGGGCTGGTTCCCATCTTTTTTCCTCTTCATCCCATATATAGAGAGGAAAGTGAGTAATAAATAAAAATGAAAATTTTTCTTTAAATGGTGGTTTTAAAATTTTAATGCATTCTTCTCTTATTTTTCCAAGCAAAAAAATCGCCCTTTCTTTTTTATCACCAATTATTATATAACTATTTCCCTTTATTAAATCTCCACAAGTTAAAAATTTAGAAATTGTTCCTGATAAAGACTCTTTATATTTTACATAGGTAATACCTTTACCACCATTTTCTATTACAAATTGATTTAATTTTTCAATGTCCTTTCTTGAAATATCCATATCTATTTCAAGAGCATAGATAGCCTCTGCATTTTCAAATATTTTTATTCCCTTATCTTTTAATAAATTGGTAAAATCCTTTATTTTCCAGTCTACTCTTAAATCTGGCTTATCACTTCCATATTTATTAATTGAATCAAAATATTTTATCCTGGGAAAGGGGGTTTTTAAGGAAATATCCAAAAGTTTATCAAAAACTTCTTTAAACAATTCTTCAACTATTTGAAATATATCTTCCTCACATACAAAACTCATCTCTATGTCAACTTGTGTAAATTCTGGCTGTCTATCTCTTCTTAAATCCTCATCTCTAAAACATCTCACAATCTGGTAATATCTATCAAATCCACTTACCATAAGGATTTGTTTATAAAGCTGAGGGGACTGGGGAAGAGCATAAAATTTTCCCGGTGAGAGTCTTGAGGGAACAAGGAAATCCCTTGCACCTTCGGGTGTGCTTTTTGATAAAAAAGGTGTTTCTATTTCAATAAATCCGTTTTTGTTTAAGAATTCTCTCACTGTTTGCATTAATTTATGTTTAAAAATTATATTTCTTTGCATGAAATTCCTTCTTAAATCAAGGAACCTGTATTTAAGCCTTGTTTCCTCAAAAATATTTATATTGTCTTCTGGTATAAAAGGCAAATCCTTTGATTTTGAAAAAATTTTTATAGTTTCAACCTCAACTTCCACATTTCCTGTCTTTATATTAGGATTCTTATCCTTCCTTTCCCTAACAATCCCTTTAACCTGCACACAGTCTTCCATTTTCAAATCTTTTGCTATATCATAAATCTCTTTTTTCTTTTTTTGAACAACACACTGAACATAACCTTCTCTATCTCTTAAATCAAAAAAGATCATTCCACCAAGATCTCTCACCCTTTTCACCCATCCACAAAGTTTTATTTCTTTCCCTATAAATTCCTCATTTATATTTCCACAATATAAATCTCTAAAACTTGTCTTCATGAAAACCTCATATAAATTGTCTCATTAAAAAATTTTAATTCCTTCAATTTTAAAATTTTCTTTTTAGAAAGATTTTTGAGTTTAAAGGATTGAAAGGGAAAAATTCCATCACCCATTATAAAAGGTGTAATAAAGAGATGGTATTCATCAATAAGATTTTCTTCAAGTAAAGAGGAAGAAATTTTACTTCCTCCTTCAAATAATATACTCTGAAAACCTTTTTCATAAAGTTTCTTTAAAAGTTCTTTTAGATAGATTTTACCATTTTTTTCGCTTACTTTTATAATTTCAACATTTTCTGGTTTTTCCTTATATTCATAAGAAGTTGCAAGAAATATCTTTTTGTGAACCTTAAAAATTTTCTTTTTAAAATCAATTTTTTTAGTAGAAATAATTACAGGGATTGGATTTGAATAGGAAAAATAAAGATAAGGAAAAAGAGAGGGATTATCTTTTAAAAGAGTCCCACTTCCTATTCCAATTAAATCAAATTCTCCCCTTAATTTATGAGCATATACTCTTGCAGATTTTGAAGAAATCCATTTTGAAGAGCCTTTATAATTTGCAATTTTTCCATCAAGAGAAAGAGAAAGTTTTAGAGCAACAAATATCTTTTTCTTTTCGTAAAAAGTAAAATATTTTCTATTTAAATCCCTGCACTCTTCTTCAAGAATTCCAACTCTAACTTTTATTCCTGCTTCCCTTAATTTCTTAATTCCTTTTCCATTCACAATTGGATTTGGATCTTTTGTTCCTATAAATACCCTTTTTATTTCATTTTTTATTATATAATCAACACAAGGTGGTGTTCTTCCAAAATGGGTGCACGGTTCAAGATTTACATAAAGATCCGCCCCTTTCGCTTCTTTTCCCGCATCATCAATTGCATTTCTTTCTGCATGTGGTAAACCGGGGGCTTTATGATATCCTATTCCAATAATTCTCCCATTTTTAACAAGAATAGCACCTACAAGTGGATTTGGAGAGGTACTACCTTCACCAAATTTTGCAATTTCAAGACATAATCTTATAAAAAATTCCTCTTTAGAATCTGAATGGTATTGTTGTAAAAAATTCAACAGGTTTTCCTTCCTCATCTTTCACAGGTTCAAAAATAAATTCCTTTGAGGCATTTAAAGCAGCCTCATCAAGGATAGGATAATTTGATGATTTCAAAATACGTGCATCTATAACTTTCCCATTTTTGTCTACAAGGACTCTCACAATAACCATTCCTTTTAAACCTAATTTTTTTGCTATTTCAGGATATTCTGGTTGAACTCCTTTTAAGATCTTTGCCTCTGCAACAATTCTTGGCTCTTCAGGTTTTGGTGGTGGAACTTCTTCTTTAACCTCAGGGGCAGGTGGAGGAGTTTCTTCTTTTACTTCAGGTGGAGGAGGAGGCGGTGCTTCCCTTTTTACAAGCTCAGCCCTTAAAATTTCCTCAGCACGAACAGGTGGAACAGCTTCTTTTGGGGGAGGTGGTGGAAGAGGGGCTTCTTCCTTTTTAACTTCTTTAGTTTCTTCTATTTCAAACTCAACCCTTACTTCTTGAATCTCCTTTGGAATATAAACAACATCCAGATTTTGTATTGGAAAATCAAGGTATGCATCAAGCCCTTTAACCCTTTCAGAATAAGCAATTAAGTTTTTGTTAGTAAATAAGAAAATGGCTGGTAAATTTTCATTGAGTATTCTCTGTGCAAGCCTAAAATTTCTTTTACTTTCTATCTGATTTATAGTAAGAATTGAATTTTCAATAGCCTTATCAAGTTCCTCATTTTTAAAACCCGTAAAGTTGAATATTCCATATTGAGAATGCCATAAAGGAGTAAAATCAATTTTTTCTTCACAGGTCCATGAGAAAAGATAAATACTAAAGTTTCTTTCCCTAAGTCTTTTAACAAAATCCAGACCTGAAAGGGCATTAACCTCGCATGCTATCCCTACATCCTCAACATATTTTTTAATACTTTCAGCAATTTTTATCTTTTCAGGTTCATCTTCAGTGATGATTTCTAAGGTAAAATCTTTTCCCAAAAGTTCAAGATAGGGATCTCTATCAGTATTTTTAAAACCAATACTTTCAAGAATTCTTTTTGCTCCACTTAAATCAACCTTTGCATCACTCAATGTGGAATCATACGCCCAGTGATTAGAAGGAATAGGGGAAAAAGTTATCTCTGCATACCCTTCCATAACTTTTGATATAATCTCGCTTTTATTTATCAAAAGATTTATGGCCTTTCGGAAGTTTATGTCATTATAAGGAAACTTTTGTAAATTAAAACCTATAAAAAACACTCTATTACCAGGAGACGTTTTAAAATTTTTATTCTTTTCTTTTAGGTAATTGATTTCCCTTGGTGTAAGATCAAGGGCTATATCAACTCTTCCCTGTTCATAAGCAAGAGAAACTATTTCAGGGGAAGGATAAAATTTGAAATAAATTGTTTTAATAGGTGGAATAAAAAGAAAATAAGATTCATTTGCTTCAAGTTCAATTAAATTTCCCTTTATCCATCTTTTTAATTTATAAGGACCAATACCTACTGGATTTTCTGAAAACTTACTTATTTCTTTTTTATCTTTTAATAAATGAGAGGGTAAAGGATAGAAATTGCAATCAAAAAGTTCATATAAATAAATTTTTGAAAAATCAAATTTCACAGCATATTTCCCGAGAGGAGTAGCCCTTGTAATAAACCTGAATTGAGACCTCAAAGGAGAGTTTATCTCTGGATCAATTATGAGATTATAAGTAAAAATAACATCTTCTGAAGTAAATTCTTCTCCATCATGCCATTTAACATTTTTTCTTAAATAAAAAGTTATCGATTTTAAATCTTCTGAAAATTCCCAGGACTCAGCAAGACAGGGAATTACTTTTCCCTTTTCTATTCTAAAGAGTGGTTGAAATATAAGATCATAAAAGGGATTTGGCTCTAAAAGGGGAGGGAAAATTGGATTCAAATTCTGGGGCTCTTTTACCATTCCCACTCTTAGAATTCCTCCTTTTTCACTCCCTGGCACAGGTCTTCTTTCAATTCTCACACATAAAAGGAAAAGGATCCCTGTAAAAAATATCATTATATTTTTTAAAACCTTCATAAACACCCCCTAAAATTCTTTTAAAAATATAAAAGAAGGGTAAAAGGGTTTATTATCCTTTCTCATTTCAAAATGAAGATGGGAACCACTTGTTTCTCCTGTTGAACCAACCTCACCTATTACATCACCCTTTTTAACAAAATCACCTTTATTTACAAAAACTCTTTTTAAATGTGCATATAAGGAATAAATATTACCTTCATGCTTTATTTTAACATAAAGACCAAGAATTTGAGAAAAATTCTTTTCAATAACTACACCATTTCCACAAGAAAAAACAGGACTGCCTGAGGGTGCAAATATATCAACCCCTGGATGTTCTTCGGAAAATCCTCTTGTTATTATACCCTTTAATGGAGAGATAAAATCCTCTTCCAAAAATGCTTCCTTTTTTATCTCCACTTTTTCTTTTTTAATTTCTTTAATATTTTCCTCTTTCGCGGTAAGCATATAATTAACCTGCTTGGCATATTTTATAATCTTTTCAAGTTTTTCTTCAAGAATTTCAATTTTCTTTATTCTTGCTTCATAATCTTTTATCTTTTTTTTAAGAAGAATATATTCATAAAAATTACGGTAAAAATAATAAACAGAGAATAGAAAAACAGGAATAAAGATAGCAAGAGAAAAAATTAAAACTTTTAAAATCTTTATTTTTAAACCTGAAAGAAAAATCTCTTTTGGTTTTCCACCTTTTAATGTAGAAATAAAAATGTAATAACCTTCTTTTTTCATAAGTTTTATAGTTTAAAGTTTTTTTAATAAAATTTCAAAGAGTCTTTCAAGTGTTTCTAAATCCTTTTTTTCAAGAACTTTATATACACTGTTTTTATATTTCACGGGTAAATAAATAAAAAAGGAATCTTTATAACCTGAATGGAAAAGATAAAAATTGAAATTTGAATAATCTTCTGAAAGCCTTTTTTGAAATGGAACATTCTCTTTTTCTAAAATCTTTAACAATTTTCCTTTTAAATAAGAAGGCAAAACATAATTCTTTTCTATAAAACTTATCACAGGTCCTCTTCCAGTTTCAATTCCATCCTTACAAGGTGCACTACCCAAAACAAAAATAAATTCGGGATTCTCATCAATCATAGCAGGTAACGCACCTTTTTCACTTAATTTTGTCTTCACAAGAAAGACGATCTTCAAGGGAAAGTTTTCATGATTCTTTAAGAAATGAATTAAAAAACTCGCGCAAATTCTTGAATCAAGATTTGAGGAGATATAAAGATTTTTTTCATTATAAAAGAAAGGTTCTATTATAAAAGCCTCCCCTATTTCGGATTTTTTCTTACCTAAAATTTCAACTCTCAGGTCAGAAATTTCAGGCTCACCTTTTTCTTTCAAATTTCTTATTATTCCCCTTTTTCCATCCTTAAAAACAACAAAGCGGTCTATTATATTTATTGGTATATAATCACCAATAAGAGAAAACTTATAAAGCCCTTTTTCTTCTTCTTTTATAAAAAATGTTGATTCATCAATTCCTGTTAAAAAAAAGAATTTTGGTGAAGAGGTATTTGAAATTATTAAATTGCCAAAATTGTCCTCGTTAATTTTAAAACCCTTTAAAAAATTCTTAATACTTTCCCTTAACCTTTCCTCATGTCCTGATGCACCAAATTCATATGTCAATTCCTTCAAAATTTCATCCATTTTTTTATCTCCTTTAAAAATTTTAAACAAAGAAAATAGGTATTTTTTAAATCTTCTTCATTTATTATTGAAACAGGAGAATGAATGTATCTTGCAGTAACAGAAACTATCCCCATTTTCACTCCTTTACCTGCAATCTGAATATTCCCTGCATCAGTTCCACCAATTAAAGGTTTTTTATATTGAAATGGTATATTATTTTTTTTCGCAACTTTCTTTATAATTTCTAAAATTTCAAAGTCTACTATGCATGATCTATCCACAGTCGTTAAAACAGGGCCTTTACAAAGTGCAGGAAAATCCTCTTTATCTTCTCTATAAAAATCACTTGCAGCAGTGCATTCAATTACAAACCCAATATCAGGTTTAATTTTTTCCGCACCAATCTTTGCTCCTCTTAAACCAACCTCTTCTTGAGTGGAAAAAAGAAAAAATAGTTCAAAATCAGGTTTAAAATTTTTTATTATTTCCATCAAAATAGCACAGCCTATTCTATCATCAAAGGCTTTTCCTTTATAAAATTTTTTATTTAATTTACCAAAGGAGGTATCAAAAACTGCATAAATTCCCTTATAAAAAAACTTATTTACTTCTCCTTTTCCCATACCCACATCTATAACAAGATCATCAAAGGAAATTTTTTTCTCCTTCTCTTCTTTATCCTGTAAATGAATGGGCTTATAACCTATCACTCCTTTTCTTTTATTTTCAAAAATAATCCTTTTACCAATAGCAGTTTCTGGCTCTATGCCACCTATTGGAGAAAACTTAAGATATCCTTTTTCGTCTATCTCCTTTATTATAAATCCAACCTCATCCATATGAGAACATAAAAGAACACGAGGTTTTCCTTTTCCCTTTTTAACATAAAGATTTCCGAAACTATCTTCGTGTATCTCATCAGCAAAAGAGCTTATAGAGTTTTTAATGTATTCTCTAACTTCTTCCTCTTTCCCTGAAGGACCAAAAAGAGAGGACAATTTTTCAATTTCTTCAATCAATTTTATATTTCGCCTTTAAGGAATCAAGATTGGGATTTTCTCCAAATCTCTTTTTCGCCATTTCAAAAATAATCTTTAAACTATCTCTTTTGTTTTCCATTGAATAAAGTTCCATAAGGGAAGCATAGGTTTTCATAAAAGGCGGGGGTATATTTAAAGCAAGATTATAATAATTCTTTGCCAAATTTAACTCCCCCTTCCCCATATAGGCATCTCCCATTAAAGTATAAACAATGCTATTTTTTTCTTCTTTTAAAAGTTCATTACAAATAGATATAGCCCTGTCATAATAAGAACCCTTTATACTGAATTGAGCAAGTTGAAGTTTTATAAAGTAAGAAATTCTTTTGTCATCCTTATCCATCAAATTTTTATTGCCCTCAAAATTTAAAGCAAATTCAATTGTATTTATTGCTCTTTCCACATCATCTTTTTCAAAATAAAGAATGGCAAGAACTGTAAGTGGTGCACGGTAATTTGAGAGAATTCTCTGATGGGTTCTATCTATGAAGAATTTATTTTCATCAGTGAATCCTCTATATTTAAAAACCTTAAAGAATAGAGAATCTGTTTTTTCCATATCAACAGCATAGCCAAGAGGGGTTTCTGTATTTACTTTATAGGGAACAACTCTATAAACCATTCCTTCAAGAATTAAATAATTTTTAAATCCCCTATAAACTTTTGTTTCACAGGTTATTGAAAAATATATGGGCAATTTTGGCTTCCTTCCTTCTATAACCTTTTGAGCAAACTCCTCAGCAGGAGAAAGATATATTTTGGGAAATCTTAAACCAATCCTTGGAAGTGTAACATATTCCTTTGGATCTTTTGGAAGTTCATAGCCAAAATTTGCTGCAAGCATATCCCTTATAACTAAATCTCTAACAAGAACAATCTCACCATCAGGACCTATAAATGGTGTTAATTTATCCATATCCTCCTCTGTAAAATAGAAAGGGACACCAAGTCTTTTAAGTTGTTTATTATACCAGTTTGTGTTTAAAAGGGATAAATTTGCAATAATTACAGATTTTTTGATTCCAAGAACCTCTTGAGCACACCATAAAGGGAATGTATCATTGTCTCCATTTGTAAAAAGAACACCTTTATCCTCTGCACAGTTTAAAAGATTATATGCATAATCCTCACAGGAATAATTTCTTGACCTATCCACCATTTTATAATAGGCTGAAATCTGCCATAAAGGTAAAAGTAAAGCAAAGATTAAAGCAACATAAATGCTGATTTTCCTAAAAAACTTTAGATTTTCTATAGCAAGTTTAAAAACACCAAAAAATCCAATCCCTGCATATATTCCAAAATAGAAAAAACCTGGTATGAAGAAATAGTCCCTATCCCTTACTTCCCTGAGTTCTTCAGGTATATAAGGTCTTGGATCTGTTGCAGAATATTTTAAATTCAAAACAAAAATAAGACCAAGTGTTGTTAAAATAAGTGCTGTTCCAAGAAGGGAAAAACTTTTTCTTTCATAGGCAATATGCAATGCAAAACCTATAAATCCTAAAATAAAAATTAATGGAACATACTGAGGAGGCATACCTATATCACCAGGTCTTCCTGCAAAATATGTCCAGAAAAGTTTTAATTGTTCAAAAAAAGGCACTTTCCTTGGGAATACATCAGCAGGTGGATATTGTTTTCTTAAAAGGACATCCCAGAATGCCTGCCATGTTTTTGGATCAGATTCATTTATTGATGGATTATGATGTGCTCTTATTAGGAGATAGAATTCCGCCGAAACAGCAATTAAGGCAAGGATTAAACTTACTCCCTTATACTCAAGATACAATTTACCAAAGATAAGAATAGATAAAAAGGTAAGAATGGAACCAATTACAAAGAGAAATACATAACCCATATAGGCAGAAACAATTGAGATTGTAACTAACGCAAAGAAAATGCCTTCCTTAAATCCAAACTCTTTAAAATATTTCTTTGCATAAAGAAATATGGCTCCACCACCTGCCCCTAAGAGATAAAATACTATTGCTTTTCCCCATGAAGGCGGTGTAAAAGTAGGAAATATCGCTGAAATAAGAATTAAAAAAGATGAAAATGTTCCAAGAAGTTCAAAATCAAGAACTATTTTGGGTTTTGTAAAAAGAACAAAAACAAACATTGCAGGAAATATAAAAGGGGCGGAAAGATGGATACCTGAACCAAGTGCTAAAAGATAGATTATTAAAATAAGATATTTAACAGAATCATTTTTTTCTCTGTTTTCCCACCAAAGGAGGGCAAGATAGGTTGAAAGGAGCATAAAAAAGTTTGAAGGTGCATAAGTTTCTGCTTCAATGCTTGACCACCATGTTGTATAGGCAAATGGAGATATAAGCCCTGCAACAATTCCTGATAAATGCTGTATCCATTTTGAAACATTTCCTCTAAATAAATCAATTATCTTTACTGTTATTATATAAGCAAATCCTGCTGAAAAAGCACCTGAAAGAATTGCAATAAGTGTTATCTTTTTAATTGTATTTAAAGGTAAGGGAAGAATGGAAAAGAACCTGCCAAGGATTACATAAAGAGGAGTTCCTGGTGGATGGGGTATACCAAGAATATAGGAAGTTGCAAGGAACTCACCTACATCCCAGAAAACTACTGTAGGTGCTGTTGTTAAAAAATATATTATGAATACAAAAAATGTAACAGAAGAAAAAAGGATAATTCTTAATTTTTTTTCATCTATTTTCATTTTCCCTTTTTATTTTTTTCTTTCTTCAAGAACTGCCTGTGCTGCTGCAAACCTTGCAATTGGAATTCTATAAGGAGAACAACTTACATATGTAAGCCCTATTCTATGACAGAATTTTACAGATTCAGGTTCACCACC
The DNA here is from genome assembly GCA_039803745.1 of Caldifarciminota bacterium. Taxonomy (GTDB): domain Bacteria; phylum Hydrothermota; class Hydrothermia; order Hydrothermales; family Hydrothermaceae; genus JBDRZD01. The sequence continues at coordinate 22,794 of JBDRZD010000001.1, read as the reverse complement.
ATGCTCACCACATATTCCTATTTTCAAATTCGGATTTGCCTTTCTCCCTTTCTCAATACATATTTTCATAAATTCACCAACACCTTCTTGATCTATTGTCACAAATGGGTCAGCCTTTAATATTCCTTTTTCTATGTAAGCTGCTAAAAATTTACCTATATCATCCCTTGAAAAACCGTATACAGTTTGTGTCAAATCATTTGTTCCAAAAGAAAAGAAAGCAGCATGCTTTGCAATCTTGTCAGCAACAATACAGGCCCTTGCAATCTCTATCATTGTTCCAACAGTATAATTTATTTTTATCCCTTCCTTTTCCATAACTTCTTTTGCAACCCTATCAACGATCTCTTTCTGCAAAATAAGTTCCTCAGGAATTGCAACAATTGGGATCATCACTTCAGGTATTGCCTTTATACCCTCTTTTAAAGCCTTTGCTGCAGCCTCAAATATTGCCCTTGCCTGCATTTCTGTAATCTCAGGATAAGTGATACCAAGCCTGCAACCCCTATGGCCAAGCATTGGGTTTGCTTCTTGAAGTGCTTCAACTTTCTTTTTTACTTCCTCAAAACTTTTATTCATTCTCTCAGCAAGCTCTTTTATACTTTCCTCATCTTTTGGTAAAAATTCATGAAGGGGTGGGTCAAGTGTCCTTATAACAACAGGGTGACCATCCATTACTTTAAATATTTCATAAAAATCTTCTCTTTGAAGTGGAAGGAGTTTATCAAGGGCTTTTCTTCTCTCTTCTTCATTGTCTGCAAGTATCATTTCTTGCATTGCATATATTCTTTCACCTTCAAAGAACATATGTTCTGTTCTGCAAAGTCCTATTCCTTCTGCACCAAATTCAAGTGCCTTTTTAGCATCCTTTGGTGTATCAGCATTTGCCCTTACACCAAGTCTTCTTATTTCATCTGCAAATTTTAAAAGTTCATCAAGTTCAGGAAACATTTCAGGCATTTCAAGGGGAACATCACCAAGATAAATATTTCCTGTTGTTCCATCTATTGTAATCATTTCCCCTTCTTTTACAACCTTACCATTTACTTCAAAAATACCTTTAGAATAATCTATATGAATTGCCTCACACCCAACAACACAGGGTTTACCCATCCCTCTTGCAACAACTGCTGCATGGGACGTCATCCCTCCTCTTGCAGTGAGTATTCCTTTTGACTTTGCCATTCCATGGATATCATCAGGAGAGGTTTCAAACCTGACTAAAATTACACTTTCACCCATTGAACCAAGTTCCTGGGCTTTATCAGCACTGAATATAACTTTACCCTTAGCAGCACCAGGAGAAGCAGGAAGTCCTTTTGCTATAGGAGTTCCCTTATAGGAAGAAGAAATCTGTGGATGAAGAAGGTGGTCTATATCAGAGGGGGAAACTCTCATTATAGCTTCTTCCTTTGTAATTATCTTTTCTTTAACCATATCAACTGCTATTTTAACATTTGCTCTTGGTGTTCTTTTACCCTTTCTTGTTTGAAGCATATAAACTTTTCCTTTTTCTATTGTAAATTCCATATCTTGCATATCTCTATAATGCTTTTCAAGTTTTTTGAAAATTTTTACAAGTTCTCTATAAGCTTTTGGCATTTCCTTTTCCATTTCAGAAATGGGTCTTGGAGTCCTTATCCCTGCAACTACATCCTCTCCTTGAGCATTTGAAAGATATTCTCCAAATATCTCCTTCTCACCATTTGCAGGATTTCTGCTAAAGGCAACACCTGTTGCACTATCATAACCCATATTTCCAAAAACCATCGTTTGAATATTACAGGCTGTCCCCCAAGTATCTGGAATATTATAAAGCCTTCTATACTCTATTGCCCTTTTGTTATTCCAGGAATTAAAAACCGCTTCTATTGCTGAATAAAGCGCTTCCCAGGGATCCTGAGGAAAATCTTCCTTCTTATACTCTTTATATATTTCCTTATACTTTTTTACAATTTCCTCCAGATCCTCTTCGGTTAACTCGGTATCAAATTGCACACCTTTCTCTTTCTTTTTCTCACTTAAAACTTCCTCAAATTTTTCTCTGGGAACACCTTTAACAACATCAGAAAACATCTGTATAAATCTTCTATAAACATCTAAAGCAAATCTCCTATTTTTTGTCAATTTCGCAAGTCCCTCAGCTATTTCATCATTTATACCAAGATTCAAAACTGTATCCATCATACCAGGCATTGAAACCCTTGCTCCACTTCTAACTGAAACAAGCAATGGATTATCCGGATCACCAAATTTTTTACCTGTTACTTTTTCAAGAAAATTGATTCCCTTTTTAATCTGGTCATAAAGTTCCTTTGGGAAACGCCCTTTTTCAAAATAGTATATGCATGCTTCTGTTGTAATTGTAAATCCAGGAGGAACATTTATTCCGATTCTCGACATCTCATGAAGATCTGCACCTTTCCCTCCAAGGAGGTCTCTCATTTTTGCACTTCCTTCAGCTTTTCCACCACCAAAAACATACACATATTTTTTTACTCTTTTTTTAGAACTTTTCATATCCCTTCTCCATTTACTATTGAATTTATCGTCTTAAACAAATAACCAATGTCTTTAAATAAATTCTTTTTCATTGCATAATCTTTTTCAATCCTTATTCTCTCATTAAAAGGTATCTTATTCCTTCCACTAACCTGCCATGGCCCTGTAATACCTGGTTTCACCTTAAATATCTCATAATTCTCTGGAGGTATGTAAACAACCTCTTCTTTTAAATAAGGTCTCGGACCAACCAAACTCATATCTCCTTTTATTACATTCAAAATCTGGGGAATTTCATCAAAACTGAATTTTCTTAATATTTTTCCCATCTTTGTAACCCTTGGATCAAAACTCCTAAGTTTTCTATAATTTTCCCACTCTTTTTTTGCTTTTTGATTTTTCCTCAAGTAATCCTTTAGTCTTTCCTCTTGATCCATGTACATCGTCCTAAATTTATATATTTTAAAAATCTTTAAATCCTTTCCAACCCTTTCCTGAGTAAAAAGTACAGGCCCGTCACTTTCCAGTTTTATTAAAATACCTATTACAATCCAAAAGGGAAATGTTAAAATTAGTATAAATAAAGTAAAAATTATTTCTATAATCCTTCCCATCTTTTAGGCAAAATTATATAAAAAGTTGTTCCAACACCTTCTTCACTTTCAAAATAAATCTTCCCACCATGCATTTCTACTGCATTTTTTACAAAAAAGAGCCCCAGACCAAGCCCATCTTTTTTTGTTGTGAAAAAAGGCTCAAAAATTTTGTCCCTTATTTTAGGAGATATACCGTATCCTGTATCCATTACTTCTATCTTTACAATATCCTCTTCTTCTGAAATTTTAACTCTCAATTCTCCTCCCTCTTTCATTGCATCAAGAGAATTTAAAAAAAGATGTATAAAAACATGTTCTAAAAGGGATTCAAAAGCATCTATCTCTACCTCTTCTAAACCTTCCCTCCAGAAGAAAACTTTTGAATCTTTGAAGTTTGGCAGAAGAATTTCATAACAAATATTTATAAGTTCTCCTATTTTTGTTTTTTTTCTTTGAAGAGGTAATGATTGCATAATCCCTTTAAAATTATTCAACATCCTTTTCAAATCATTTAATGCTCTAAAAATCTCCCCTGTTTCTCTTAAATATCTCAAATCTTCACGAGATTTCAAAAAAGAAAGAGCAATCTCAATATCTTTTAAGGGTTCCTCAAAATTTTTTATTAAAAAATTACTTATTTCTCCAATAACCGAAACCCTGCCTGTTTTAAGGGCAGATAAATGATATGCTTTTAATTTATCAAGCGTATCTTTCAATTTCTCTTTAAGAATAAGATGTTTCCAGAAAATTTCCCCCTGTTTTATAACTACACGAAATGTCTCTATTTCTCTCTCTATAAGCGGGAAAAAAGATTTCACTGCAACAATAGATTGAATTTCTTGATCGGGTGAAATTTTTTGAAACATATAAACATCTTCAAATAAAAAAGACTCTTCTTTAACTCTGTCTATAAATTTTTCAATTTCTGGGATAAATCTTGGATAAAAATAAACCTTTTCAAGAGGTTTATATATGTATATCATTGCACTCTCAAAATTTAATTCACTTACTAATATTCTCGGAAAATTTTTTAAAAATTCCTCTTCATCAAAAAAATTAAAAATCTCATCTATAATTCTATTTATTTTATGATATTCCTTTAATCTTATATTTTCTTCAATCAATGCCTTTTTCTCAATAGCCCTTTGAATAGAAAATTTTAAGTCATTTATACTTATTGGTTTTTCAACAAAATCATAAGCGCCAAGTTTTAAGGCAGAAACAGCACTTTCCTTATCCCCATAGGCAGTTAAAATTATCGGAATACCCTCATAACCTCTTTTCTTTATTTCTTCTAAAAGTGTAATACCATCCATTTCAGGCATTTTTAAATCAATAATGTAAACATCAAATTTCTCTTTTTCAAGAATGCTTAGCGCATAAATCCCACTAGATGCAGTTTCAACCTCATATCCTGAATTTTCAAGAACCTTTTTAAAAATCATTCTTATGCTTTCGTCATCATCAACTATAAGTATTCTTTTCATAAATAGTTTTATATTATAAACCTTACTTGAAAAAGAGTGCAAAGAAAAGTTAAAATTATAAACTCAATTTGGCGGCGTGGCCGAGTGGCTCAGGCAGCGGTTTGCAAAACCGCTTACCTCGGTTCGATTCCGGGCGCCGCCTTTAATTTCAAAATGATATTAATTCAGGGTGGAATTATCCTAAGGGTCAGTTCAAAGCCTGTTGAAGAAGGATATATTTTAATTGAAGGTGAAAGAATAAAAGAAGTAGGAGAGGGAAAATACAAAAAAAGGAATTATAAATCAAAAATAGATGCAAAAAATTCTATAATTATGCCGGGTCTTATTAATACCCATACCCATATACCCATGACATTTTTAAGGGGAATTGCAGATGACCTTCCCCTTGAAAAATGGTTAAAAGAATATATATGGCCAATTGAATCAAAATTTTTATCAAAAGATTTTGTCTATTACTCATCGCTCCTTGGCATTGCGGAAATGCTCCTTTCAGGAACAACTTCTTTTTGTGATATGTATTTTTTCTGTGAAGAGATTGCAAAAGCATGTGAGGACGCAGGAATAAGGGGATTTATAACACCTGGAATACTTGAATTTGAAACCCCTTATTTTAAAAATTCAAAGGAGGCTATAGAAATTGCAGAAAATTTTATAAAAAATTATAAAAATAATAAAATAATTCATCCAGGAATTGCACCCCATTCTATATACACATGTTCTTTAGAAACTCTAAAAAAATGTAAGGAAATTTCTGAAAAATATGATACAATAATACATATTCATTTATCAGAAACAAAAAATGAACACAAAGAGTCAATTGAAAGATTTGGACTATCACCTGTTAAATATCTTTATAAAAATGAAATCTTATCTTCAAAAGTTCTTGCTGTGCATGCTGTATGGCTTGATGATGAAGATATTGAAATTTTAAAAGAAAAAGATGTTTCCATTTCCCATAATCCTGAAAGTAATTTAAAACTGGGCTCTGGAATTGCACCTATTAATAAAATGATTGAAAAAAATATGAAAGTATCAATTGGAACTGATGGAGTTGCTTCAAATAATAATCTTGATATGTTTGAGGCAATGAGAATAGCAGGATTTTTACAAAAGGGAATCAATTTAAAACCTGATATATTACCTGCTGAGGAAATTATAAAAATGGCAACAATTTATGCATCAAATTGTTTAAATTTTAAAGAAATAGGTTCTATTGAAGAAGGTAAAAGGGCTGATATAATAATAATTGATATTGATGATATTCCATCAATACCTTTATATAATCCATATTCAGCAATTGTTTATTCAATAAATTCCCGTCAGGTTAAATATGTAATTATCAATGGGAAAATAATTGTTGAAAATGGGGAGATAAAAACTATTGATATTGAAAAATTAAAGAGAATTGCAAGAAATTATGAGGAAAAAATAAAAAATGCTATTTAAAGAAAAAAAAGAAATACCTGATGGAATATGGAGAAAATGTGAAAAATGTGGAGAAATACTTCATATAGTTCAACTTAAAAAAAATCTATGGGTCTGTCCTTTTTGTTCTTACCATTTCAGAGTAAACGCAAAATTTTATATAGAAATAATAATGGATAATGGAGAATTTGAAGAACTTTTTGAAAACTATTTACCTTCTGACCCCCTTGAATTTCCTGAATATAAAGAAAAAGTTAAAAAACTTCAAAAAGAAACAGGACTTAATGATGCTGCAATATGTGGAATTGGTAAAATTGACGGTAAAAGAGTTGGAATATTTTTAACTGACTTTTCTTTTCTTGCAGGAAGCATGGGCTCTGTTGTTGGTGAAAAATTCAAACTAATTGTAGATAAAGTATGTGAGGAGAAAATTCCTTTAATTGCAATTACTTCTTCTGGTGGTGGAGCAAGAATGCAGGAGGGAATAATAAGTTTAATGCAAATGGTAAAGACATGTGAAAGTGTATTAAAACTTTATGAAAATAAAATTCCTTACATTACTGTTTTATGTGATCCAACAATGGCAGGTGTTATGGCATCTTTTGCAGCACTTGGTGATATTTCCCTTGCAGAACCAGGTGCACTTTTAGGATTTACAGGTCCAAGAGTTATTCAACAGACAATTGGTGAAAAATTGCCTGAAGGATTTCAAAAATCTGAATTTCAACTTAAACATGGAATGATTGACCAGGTTATAGATAGGAGAAATTTGAGGGAGACTCTTATAAAAATTCTAAGAATATTGTGCTAAATTTTTTTCTTTTCTTTATTTTTGGACAATTTAAAGACACAATATATTTTAAAGGAGACTCAATATTTTATAATCCAGAAGAGGAAAAAATAGTTTTGAAAGGAAATGCATATATAAGATATAGAGATATAGAACTCTTTTCGGATTCCTGCACATTTTTAAGAAAGGAAGAATTATTAATTGCAAAGGGAAACCCTGTGCTTATTTCAGGGAAAGATACTCTTAAAGGTTCTTTGATGAGATTTAATATAAAAACACAAAAGGGTTTTGTTTATAAGGGAAAATCAAAAGTTGAAAAGGGATTTGTATGGGGAGAAAAAATTTATAAAACTGAAAAAAAGGTTATTAAAGGGTATACTGGATTTTTCACAACCTGTGAACTCTCTGAACCCCATTATTATTTTACTTCTAAAAAAATGAAAGTTATAATAGATGATGCAGTTATTGCAACACCTGTTTTAATGGATATAGAGGAAATACCCATTTTAATTTTGCCTTTCTGGGTATTTCCAATATCAAAGGATAGAAAATCAGGATTTTTAATTCCAAGACCTGGTAGAAATTCAAATCTTGGTCTTTATATAAGGGATTTAAGTTATTACTTTGTAATAAACAATTATATGGATTTAACATTAAATCTTGATTTGTATGAAAGAAAGGGAGCACTTTTTGGAGTTGATTTTGTTTATATTTTGTATAAAAAAATTTCTGGAAATTTTAAATTTACTTATACAAGGGAAATTGATACAAAGATGAAAAGGTGGAGTTTAATTGGTAATCATGATCAAATTCTTCCATTGGGTTTTAATTTAAAAGCAAGAAGCGATTTTGTTTCAGACAAAAAGTATATATTAGAGTATTCTGACATAAGGGCTCAAAGGGTAAAAAGTGAATCAGAAAGTGAAATCTCCTTATCAAGAAGTTTTAAAATAGGAAGTTTTTTAATAAATTCTAATTATAAAAAGGATTTTATAAATAAAATAGAAAGAATGAATTTACCAAAAATAAATTTGACAATCTTTCAAAAAGATCTTAAAATTTTGAGAACTTCTGCAAGTTTCTCATATTTAAGGGAAATATACAGAGATACTATATTAAAAGAAGAAAGAAGCGGATTTATGGCAGGAAATGCAATTGGAATAAATAAAATAATTTTTGATGTTCTAAATTTAAATGCAAATTTAAATACAAAGGCAGGAATTTTAAATAAAGATACAACTGGAAGAAATTATCCCTTTTTAAAGAGTTTAAATTTAAATACATCTTTAGGAACAAAAATTTATGGAATTTCAATTTTTAAAATACCACCATTTGAAAAATTTCTTCATACTATGACAATTTCAACAGGTTATAGTTTCGCACCTTATATTAAAAATCCACCAGTTAAACCATTTTTAGGTCTTGGAGAATGCAGGAGAAAAAGTATTTTATCTTTTAATCTTGCTAACGATTATGAAACAAAATTAAAAAATGAAAGATTACATATTTTATCATTTGTGCTATCCAGAAATTATAATATTATTGAAAAGGAATGGAGTAATATAAATTTAAACGGAGATCTTTTAAGGACATTGCCTTTCAATTTTTCTTTTTCCCTGATTTATTATAAAGATGAAAAAAAGTGGAAAGATTTAAACATTTATCTTTCAGGTAATATACCATTAAAAATTTTATCTGATTTTTTATTTAACTCAAATGTATCTCCCTGGAATATGAATTTAACTTATACATATAAAAATATAGGAGGAGCAAAGGGATTTTTGAATTTTAATATTCAAGGGGGTTTGACAAAAAACTTTTTTATAAATTTTCATGCAAGTTATGACACAGAAAGGAAAATATTTGTTGAAAGAAGTATTTCTATAACAAGAAACTTACATTGTTTTTCAGCAAGGTTTAACTGGCATAGAATAGGAAATATATGGGATTACGATTTTAAAATATGGATTACAAAGATTCCGGATGTAAAATTTGAAAGAGGACTTTTTGAAGCAATTCTGCCAAAGGAATGAACAAAGCATCATTTTTATGTTTAAACCAAAAAATGTTTGAAAAAAGACTTTTTAAGGTAATTTTACCAAGAGAATGATCAAAGCACCATTTTTATGTTTTGAACAAAAAATATGGGAAAAAGATTTTTTAAGGTAATTTTGCCAAAAAAATGGTAGGAATTTCTACATCCTGTGGGGATTATAAGAAATTAAGAAAAATTGTTGAAAAAATTAATATATTCTTTGCTGAATTAAATTATAGGGATACAATAAATGATTTTTTTAAAAACAAAAGAATATTTGATAAATATGGAATTCCTTTTCTTGGAGTCCATTCCCCTGCTCCACTTGTTAAAAAAATAAATGGTGCATCAAGACTTATAGATCTTATAAGTGAAGATAAAGAAATTGTGAAAAATTCAATAAAGTATATTGAGAACTCAATTAGATTTGCAAAAGAAAGAAATATGAAATATGTAATAATACATGCAGGAGGGAATGAAGAGATAGGAGAAGAAATTCTTAAAAAAGGAAGAAAAGAATTTTTGAAAGAATTTTTGAAAGAAAGAGAAAAAAAGAGCAAAATTTATTTATCAAGGTTTTTTAAGAATTTTGAAAAATTATTAAAAATATCAGAGGAATTAAAAATAAATATAGCCCTTGAAATAAGATTTTATCCGGGTGAATTTCCAAATTTTTTTGAGTTAAGTAAAATATTTGAAGAGATGAATTCTAAAAGTTTATATTACTGGCATGATCTGGGTCATGCTTATGTCAGGGAAAAGGTATTAAAAGAGCCCTCTTATTTAAAAAATTTTAAAGATAAAATCCTCGGTATTCATATTCATGATATAAAGGGGTTTGATGAACATAGACCACCTTTTAACGGAGAAATTAATTTCAAAGAACTTTTTAAAGAGATTGAAAAAATAAAGAATATTTATCTTGTTTTTGAAATAAACAAAAAATATAAAGATGAAGAAATTATAAAAGGAATACAAAAAATAGAAAGGATTTGTGGAATAAATAAATTCATTTCAAGAAAAGATTGGAAACCTTATAAAATCAATTTAGATAAAATGAATTTAAATTTCCCAGAAAGAATAATAATTCATCATACTGCTATTCCAAGCAGGAAAGATTACGAAGGATTAAAAACAATTAAAAAAATACAAAGAGAACATTTAAAAAGAAATTTTAATGATATTGGATATCATTTTTTGATAACTCCTTATGGTGAAATAGTTTGCGGAAGAAATATTTATTATGAAGGGGCACATACAAAGAGTAAAAATAAAAATAGCATAGGAATTGCATTGATTGGTAATTTTGAAGAAGAAAAACCGTTAAAAAGGCAATTAAGGGCACTTAAAAATTTAGTTTTTAATTTAAAAAAAATTTTTAAAATAAAGGAAATAAAAATGCACAGGGATTATAATAAATATACTTTATGCCCGGGAAAATTCTTTATAAGAGAATTTAAAAGATGAAAAGAATGTTATTTTATCTTTTTATATGGAGTAATATTTTTGCAGATACATTAAGCATCATAATGGTTGGTGATATTATGATGGGAACAACTTATCCTGAAAAAAGGCTTCCTCCTTCTGATGGAAAATACATCTTTAAAAATGTTATAGATATTTTAAAAAATGCTGATTTAACACTTGGAAATCTTGAAGGACCTTTAACAGAAAGCAGGAGCTGCAGTAAAAAGATTGAAAAAGGAAAAGTATACGCTTTCAGAACTCCCACAAGATATGCTTATTATCTTAAAGACGCAGGATTTGATTTTGTGAATCTAAATAACAATCACATTTATGATTTTGGAGAAGAAGGTCTTGAATCTACAATAAATATTTTAAAATCTCTGGATATACAGTATGGAACCTGTGATGAATATGGAAAATTTAATATAAAAAATATCAGTATTTGTATTCTATCTTTTTCTTTTGGAAGATGCGAAAATTCAATATTAAACATTGAAAGAGCAACAAAAATTGTTGCAGAAAAGAAAAGAGAATATGGCATTGTAATAGTTTCCTTTCATGGAGGTGGGGAGGGAATTGATTATCTCCATCTAAAAGACACAATGGAATATTATCTTGGTGAAAAAAGGGGTAATCTGATTAAATTCAGTCATGCAGTTATTGATAGTGGTGCTGATTTAGTATGGGGACACGGCCCACATGTCCCAAGAGCTATTGAAGTATACAAAAACCGTCTTATTGCCTATAGTCTTGGTAATTTTTTTACATATGGTTTTAATATTGAAGGGGTAAGCGGTTATGCACCAATTCTAAAAGTGTATATGGATTTTGAAGGCAACTTTCTTGGGGGAGAAATTATTTCTGCAATTCAAAGAAGTGATGGAGTTCTTGAATTAGATACACTGAATCAATCTGCAAATTTAATAAAATCATTATCTTTTGAAGATTTTCCCCTTACATCTCCATTAATAACCTCGGATGGCAAAATAATTATAAGAAATTCCCGTTGAGATTTTCTCTTTGATTTTTTACCTTTATTTGAGTTAAAATTAAAAACTATGAAGTGGAGAAAAAGTTTTATACCGACTTTAAAAGAAAATCCAAAAGAAGCAGAGGTTAAGAGTTTTATTTTGCTTTTAAGAGGAGGATTTATAAGACAGGTCGCTTCAGGAATTTATACATTTTTACCTCTTGGATGGAGAGTATTTAAGAAGATATCAAATATAATAAGGGAAGAAATGGATAGAATAGGAGGCCAGGAATTTTATTATCCTGCACTTACACCAAAAGAGTTGTGGGAAGCATCAGGAAGATGGTATTCTTTTGGTGATGATATGTTCAGATTAAAGGATAGAAAAGGGAGGGACTTTTCACTTGCACCAACCCATGAAGAGATAATATCAGAACTTGTTAAAAATGAAATAAGGTCATATAAAGAACTTCCACAGATATGGTATCAGATACAGGTAAAATTTAGAGATGAGCCAAGACCAAGAGGCGGTTTAATAAGATGTAGAGAATTTGCAATGAAGGATTCTTATTCTCTTGATGCCACATGGGAAGGACTTGATGAAAGTTATGAATTGCATTATGAAGCCTATTCAAGAATATTTAGAAGATGTGGGCTTATATTTAAAGTGGTTCAGGCATCAACAGGACTTATGGGAGGAAAGGAATCCCATGAATTCATGGTTGAATCTGACTCAGGTGAAGATACACTCGTATTTTGCCCTAAATGCTCCTATTCAGCAAATATAGAAATAGCAGAGGCTTATTCTTTAAATGAAAGTATTGAAGGGAAATATAAAAGAAAAGAAAAAGTTTTTACACCAAATGTAAGAACTGTTAAAGAGGTTTCTGAATTTTTAGGAGTTAGTGAAAAGGAAATAATAAAAAGCATACTTTTTAAAATAAACGGGAAAAAAGTTTTAGTTCTTATAAGGGGTGATTGTGAAATAAATGAGGTAAAACTTGCAAAGATTTTTGGAAGAAATGCAGAGATATACAGCGCTCAAGAAATATTAAATGAATTCAATGTCTCAGCAGGATTTATAGGTCCTATTGGGATAAGTGTTGACGAAATAATAGGGGATTATTCAATAAAAGGGATAAAAAATGGGGTTGTGGGCGCAAATGAAGAGAATTATCATATAGTTGGTGTTACACCGGATGTTGATTTTAAAGTAAAAGAATATTTTGATATAAGAAAAATAAAAGAAGAAGATTTGTGCCCGAAATGTAAAGAAAAACTTTTGATTAAAAAAGCAATAGAAATTGGACATATTTTTAAACTTGGAACAAGATACTCTGAAACAATGGGAGTTTATTATACAGATAGAAAAGGAGAATTAAAACCTGTTATAATGGGTAGTTATGGAATAGGGCTGGGAAGAATAATGGCTGCTTCTCAAGAACTATACGCTGATGAAGATGGAATGATATGGCCCCCTTCAATAGCCCCTTTTATATTTCATATTCTTCCAGTGGAATTCAAAGGAAAGATTAAGGAAGAGAGCGAAAGAATTTATAAAGAACTTTCTGAAAAAAATGAAGAAGTATTAATGGACGATAGAGAGGAGACACCCGGCACAAAGTTTAAAGATGCTGATCTTTTAGGAATTCCAGTAAGGATAACATTTGGTAAAAAATTTTTGGAGAATGATTTAATTGAAATAAGAATAAGGAAAACGAAAGAAATAATTGATGTAAAAAAAGATAATTTTTTTGAAAAACTTTTTAAAATAAAGGAGGAAATAAGCAAAGATGGAAATGTTTGAAAAGGAAGAAATTGAAAAAAAACTTGAAGAGATTCTTGAGCCCTTTTTAAAAGAGGAGGGTTTTTTTCTTGTTGATATAAACTGGAAAGGAGTGGGAAGAAGCGGTAAAATAGAGGTTTTTGTAGATAAGAATGAGGGTGTGACTGCTGAAGATACCAAAAAACTTGCAGAAGATATATTAGAGATTCTTCATTTAAAGGAAATTCCCCTTGATTATATTCTTGAAGTTTCTTCACCTGGTCTTGATAGAATTTTAAAGAAAAAGAAGGAGTATAGATGGGCTTGTGGTAAAAAGATTAAGGTAATTTATGGAGAGGGAAAGGAAGAAAAGGGAACCCTTGTTTTTGTGAATGATGAAAAAATAGGGATTGAAAAAGAAAAGGAAATTGTTTATATTTTTTTTAATGAAATAAAAAAAGCACAACTTATAGAATGGGAGAATTATGGAAAGTATTGAAATAAAAGAACTTGTTGAACAAATTACAAGAACAAGAGGTCTTGATAGAGAATTTGTTATAAACTCTTTAAGGGAGTCATTCATATTTGCAATAAGAAGGGTTTATAGGGATCCAAATTATCCTATAGAGGTGGAAATTGATGGAAAAACAGGAAAAATAGAAATAAATGTAGAAAAGGAAGTTGTTAAAGAAGTTTTTGATCCGAGGTATCAGATTGAAGTTGAAAATGCCAAGGAGTATTATCCATTTCCTGTTCCGGGAATAAAAATAAAAGTTCCTATTGATCTAAAAAGTGAGATAGGAAGAAGTGTTATTTTAAGAATGAAACAGATCTTTTTACAAAAGATTCAGGAAGCTGAAAAGCAGCATATTTATAAAGGATTTGAAGACAGAATCGGAGAAATAATAACTGGGATGGTTCAAAAAGTTGATAAGACAGGAATATATGTGGGACTTGGAAAAGTTGAGGGTTTTTTACCTCCTGAAGAGCAAATCAAAAAGGAGAAGTATAGACCGGGTCAAAATATAAAGGCTTTGATAATTGAAGTTGAGACAAAAGGGAAAAGACCATTCGTAAAACTATCAAGGACGCATCCAAACTTTTTGAAAGAATTAATGAAAATGGAGATACCCGAGCTTATGGAAGGACTTATTGAAATAAAAGGAATTGCACGTTTTCCAGGAGAAAGAGCAAAGGTTGCTGTCCATTCAAAAGATGAAAAGATTGACCCACTTGGAGCATGTGTAGGAATTAAAGGAACAAGAATCCAAGTTATTACAAAAGAACTTTCTGGTGAGAAGATAGATATAATAAAATGGGATCCTGATATCCTTACATTTGCAGCAAGAGCTCTTTCACCTGCACATCCTATGAATGTATTTGAAAGTGAAGAAAAAATAATAGCAATTGTTCCCGATGAAGAAATAAAAGTGGCGAAGGGAACTGCTTCACAAAATGTTTTACTTGCTTCAGCACTTGTGGGAAAAGAAATATGGGTTGTTTCACAAAGTGAGTATGTAGGAAAGAAAAAGATCTCAATTGAAAAATTAAAACTTGATGAAGAGATAAAAGCAAGCCTCCTTAAAGAAGTGGATGGTGTATTTTCAATTGAAGAACTTATTGGAAGAATCAAAAGTTCAAAACTTATATCCGAAGAAGAAATTGAAAGGATAATTAAAGAAAATAAAGAAGTTTTTGAATGAAAGAAAAAAAGAAGGAAAAAGAAGTAAACAAAAAAGAAGGTAAGAGCGTAACAAAACTTGCGGAAGAGTTAGGACTTTCTTCAAAAGCAGTAAAGGAATTGTTAAAATCAATAGGGTATCCTGTAAGATCGATAAGGAGTATAGTAAGTAAGGAGGCTCAGGAAAAAATAAGAGAAAAAATAGAAGAGGAAAAGAAAAAGGAAGAGGAGAGTTTAAAGAGAAAGATAGAAATTCTCGGAATTAAGGCACCCTCAGAAGAAGAAAAAAAGGAGAAGATAAAAAAAGTGGATGAAAGAAAGGTTGAAGAAAAGATCAAAAAGACAATGGCTGTAATTGAGGGGATAAAACCAAGGAAAAGATATAAAAAGGAAGATGAGGAAAAAGTGATAGTCCCGGAGAAAAAGATTTTGAAAATTCCAGGACCATTAACAGCCTACGAACTTGCAAAGATGCTTGGTGTTGCCCCGAGTGTGATAATTCAAAAATGCATTAACATGGGATTATTTGTTTCAATGAACCAGGTAATTGATATAGATACAATAACATTGATTGCAGAAGATTTTGGATATGAAACAGAGATAGTAAAATTTGAGGAAATAAAAGAAATATCAAAAAAGGGAGAAATTAAGAAAAGACCACCGGTTGTAACTGTTATGGGGCATGTTGACCATGGAAAGACTACATTGCTTGACTATATTAGAAAAACAGATGTTGCTGCAAAAGAATATGGGAAAATAACACAGCATATAGGTGCATATCAGGTGGAGCATCATGGTGAAAAAATAACTTTTATAGATACACCAGGCCATGAAGCCTTCACAGCGTTAAGAGCAAGAGGTGCTCAAATCACTGATATTGCTTTACTTGTTGTAGCAGCAAATGAAGGGGTAAAAGAGCAAACAATAGAGGCAATATCTCATGCAAGGGCAGCAAAAGTTCCAATAATAGTTGCAATAAATAAAATTGATTTACCAACTGCAAATCCAGAACTTGTAAAGAAAGAGTTATGCGATATCGGAATAGTTCCTGAAGATTGGGGAGGAGATACAATAACAGTAAATATCTCTGCATTAAGAGGGGATGGTATTGATGAACTTCTTGAAGCGATACTTGTAAAAGCTGAAGAAATAGGACTTTTTGCATCCTTTGAAGGAAATGCAAAGGGAGTTATACTTGAATCAAAACTTGATAAAGGTAAAGGACCTGTTGCAACATGCATAGTTCAGGAGGGAAAATTGAAAATAGGGGATCCTATTGTTGCAGGAACTGCATATGGTAAAGTAAGAGCAATGTATAACGAGTGGGGAGAAAAAATATATGAAGCATTTCCTTCAACGCCTGTTTTAATTCAGGGTTTTGAAGAACTCCCTGAGGCTGGTGATATCCTAATTGCTTTTGATGATGAAAAAGAAGCAAAAAGAGTTGCAGAGGAAAAGAAAATCTTAAAAAGAGAGCAGATAAAAAAGGGTGAACTTTATAGAGCCCTTACAGATATACAGGAAAAAATAAAAAAAGGTGAGTTAAAAGAATTACCAATTATAATTAAAGCAGATTGTCAGGGTTCTGCTGATGCCCTCTCAGATGTATTATCAAAACTTGAATATGAAGAGGTAAGGACACTCATAATTCATAAAGGAGTTGGTGTTGTAACAGAATCGGATGTGCTACTTGCACAGGCATCAAAGGGAATAATAATTGCCTTTAATACAGGAATTGATTTAAAGGCAAAAGAGGCAGCAAAAAGGGAAAGAGTGGTTATAAAAGAATATAGATTAATATATGATGTAATAGATGAAGTAAGAAAACTTCTTGAGGGATTACTTGAGCCGGAAATAAAATATGAAAAGATAGGAGAAGCAGAAATAAAGAGAGTATTTAAAATATCAGGGGTGGGAAAAGTTGCAGGATGCATCGTTTTAAAAGGTAAAATTAAAAGGGACTCAAAAATAAAAATAATAAGAGATGGAGAGAATATTTTTGAGGGAGAAATAGAATCATTAAAAAGATTTCAGGAGAATGTAAGAGAAGTAATTGAAGGATATGACTGCGGTATAAAATTTAAGGGATTTGACGGAATAAAAGAGGGAGACATAATTGAAGCCTACGAAGAAATCAAAATAGAAAAAAAACTGGATGATAGCAGCAAAAATCACATTTGAGATTTTTTTAAACGGTGTAAATAATTTGAAAGAAAAAAGAAAGATAATAAACAGTTTAAAAGATACTTTAAGAAATAATTTTAATATTTCAATAAGTGAAGTGGATTACGAAGATTTATGGCAGAGAAGCAAATTTTTGATAGGAATAGTGGGCAAAGACTTAACCAGCCTTGATAAAAAGATACAAAAAATTTTTAACTTTTTAAAAGAAAAAAATGAATTTGAATTGATCGATTTTAAAAAAGAATACTTTTAACATGAAACCCTATAAAAGGAGCGAAAGAATAGGTCCGCTTTTACTTGAAGTAATATCTGAAATATTCAGAAACAAAATAAATGATCCAAGGCTTAATAATATATGGATTTATAATGTTGAAGTTTCTTCAGATCTAAAAAAAGCAACAGTTTATTATTCAATAATAAAGGAAGGTAAAGAAGAGGATATTGGAAAAGCATTAAAAAAGGCGGCAGGGTATATAAAAAAGAAAATAAGCAAAATGGTATTCATAAGAGAACTTCCAGAGATTGAATTTAGAAAGGTAGAGGAAAGAGAAAAAGATGGATGGATTCATTAATTTTAATAAACCAAAGGGATGGACAACATACGATTGCATAAGATTTTTAAAAAATAAAATAAAAGAAAAAAAGATCGGACATGCAGGAAATCTTGATCCCAATGCAGAAGGTGTTGTGGTAATTGGTCTCGGGAAGGCAACAAGGCTTTTACCCTTTGTGATGGAACTTGAAAAGGTTTATGTAGCAAAATTACTTTTTGGAGTTTTAACAGATACATGGGATATAACAGGAAATATAATAATGAAAAAAGAAGTTCCTGAAGTTAAAAGAGAGGATTTTGTAAAAATACTTAAGGAATTTGAAGGCTATATAGAGCAGACTCCTCCACCCTTTTCAGCAGTCAAAAGAAAGGGGAAAAGGCTTTATGAATTGGCAAGGGAAGGTATTTTACTCAAAACAAAATCAAAGAAAGTTTATATAAGAGAAATAGAATTACTTGAATATTCTCTACCAGAGTGTAAATTGAGAATAAAATGTTCAAAGGGGACATATGTAAGGAGTCTTGCGAAGGAAATTGGAGAAAGAATTGGAACTTTCGGAATTGTAAAAGAACTCGTAAGGGAAAGAGTTGGCCATTTTTCAATAAAAGATGCAATAGATGAAAAAACAGATAATATTGAAGAAAAAATAATGCCAATAGATTATGGAGTTTTACATTTTCCTGAAATATGGCTTAAAGAAAAAGGAACAATCAATTTTAAAAAAGGGAGTACATTAAAAATAAGTGCTTTCATGAAATTTTCTCATGGAATAAAACAGTTTTCCTATATAAGGGTTTATGATAATGAAGGGAAATTCATAGGCATTGGACAGTATGCAGATAATAAACTATTACCAAAAAGAATAATATTTAAAGAATGAATGTTATTTTTGAGGACTTTGACAGAATAGGAAAAATTAAAGTAAAAGCATTAACAGTTGGATGTTTTGATGGAGTACATCTTGGACATTTAAAAATAATTAAAGAACTTGTAAAGGAAAAACCAAATATGATAATAACCTTTTCACCTCACCCGAGAGTATTTATTGAATCAAAAAAAGATTTCATACTCACAGATGAAAAAGAGAAAATAGAAATAATTAAAAATTTTGATATTGATTATATTTTATTCCTGAAATTCAACGAATCCTTTAAAAATTTATCTCACAAAGAATTTTTATTAAAGATTAAAGAAAAGTTTTCACCACAAAAGTGGATTGCAGGTCCTGATCATCTGTTTGGAAAAGGGAAGGAAGGCAATATTCATTATCTCTTTGAATTCTGTGTGAAAAACTCTATAATATTGACTATTGTACCTTATGAGAAGATAGAAAATAAAAAAATATCAAGTTCGCTTTTAAGAAAGATTTTAAAAGAGGGAAAAGTTAAGGAGTATAAAAAGTTTGCAGGAAGGGATTATGAAATTGAAGGAGAAGTTATAAAAGGGAAAGGGATCGGAAATAAAATAGGTTTCCCAACTGCGAACATCAAAGTAAAAGAAGAAAAAATATTACCAAAAGAAGGAGTTTATATGGGTGAGGTGATCGTAGAAGATAGTAAATATCCAGGAGGAATATGTGTTGGGAAAAGCGCTTCTTTTGGTGGTAAAGAGAGAGATTTAGAGGTTCATATAATTGATTATGAAGGTGATATTTATGGTGAGAAGATAAAAATAATTTTCAAAGAATTTTTAAGAGAAAAACAAAAATTTAAATGTGAAGAAAAACTTAAAGAGAGAATAAAAAAGGATATAGAAAAAATAAAGGAGGCAATATATGGAAAAGGCATTAAAACAAAAAATAATAGAGAAATTTAAAATACATGAAAAGGATTCAGGTTCTCCTGAGGTTCAGATTGCTCTTCTTACAGCGAGAATAAGAGAACTCACATCTCATTTGAAAATACATAAAAAGGATATACATTCAAGGTATGGCCTGATTAAACTTGTTGGGAAGAGAAGAAGACTTTTAAGATATTTGAAAGATAAAGATTTTAAAAGATATAAAGAACTTTTACAAAAATTAAGAAGAATTTAAAATATGGAAAGTATAAAGATAAAAATAGGGGAAGAGGAACTTGTTTTTGAAGTAAATAAGGTTGCAAGGCAATCAGATTCAAGTGTCCTTCTAAGATATGGAGATAATGTATTGCTTATTACCTGTGTTGCAAAAGAAACCGAGGAAAAGAGGGATTTCCTTCCACTCCTTGTTGAATATAGAGAGCAAACATATGCAGCAGGTAAAATTCCGGGCGGATTTTTCAAAAGAGAAGGGAAGCCAAGAGATAGAGAGATAATATATGGAAGGGCAATTGATAGGGCAATAAGACCCCATTTCCCTAAAAATTTCATTGAAGATATTGAAGTTGTTGCCTATTTACTCTCCTATGATATGGAATATGAAGGAGATTTACTTGGAATAATAGGCGCTTCCTGTGCATTAACAATCTCTGATATACCATTTGAAGGTCCCATAGGTGCTGTAAGAGTAGGGATGATTGATGATGAATTTATAATAAATCCTAAAAAATCTTTACTTGAAAAAAGTAAGTTTAATTTGCTTATTGCAGGAAAGAATGGGGAAATAGGGATGATTGAATTTCATGGAAAAGAAATAGATGAGGAGATAATAATAAAGGCAGTGAAATTTGCAATGCCTTATATAGATGAAATTATAGAAGCCCAGAATATATTAAAAAATAGATTGCAGATAGATAAAAAGGAAGGACAGAGAATTATTGTTCAAGATGAAATATATGAAAGAATAAAGGAATATAAAAATGAGTTAGAAGATGCTCTCTTTATTCAAGAAAAAAAGATAAGAAATAAAGCTTTACAGGAATTAGAGGAAAAAATAATAAAAAATTTAATTACTATTTTCCCTGAGAAAGAAAAGGAGATAATGCATGCAATTTTTGAATTTGAAAGAAAAATTGTAAGGGAAAAAATAATAAAAGATAGAATAAGAATGGATGGAAGAAAAGAGGATGATATAAGAGCAATAAGTTGTGAGATTGGAATTTTGCCAAGAACCCATGGCTCAGCACTCTTTACAAGAGGTGAAACGCAGGCAATGGTGGTTACAACACTTGGAACAAAGGAGGATGAGCAAAGGCTTTCAGAACTTGAAGGAGAAGAAACAAAAAGATTTATGCTTCACTATAATTTTCCACCATTCTCTGTTGGTGAAATAGCGCCCCTAAAAGCACCTTCAAGAAGGGAAATAGGGCATGGAAATCTTGCTGAAAAGGCAATTGAACCATTAATTCCAGATGAAGAAATTTTTCCTTATACAATAAGGGTTGTTTCCGATATCCTTGAATCAAATGGTTCTACTTCAATGGCAACTGTTTGTGGTGCCTCCCTTTCTCTAATGGATGCAGGGGTTCCAATTCCATCTCATGTTGCAGGAATATCAATAGGTCTTATTGAGGAAAATGAAAACTATGTCCTTTTAACTGATATAATAGGGGCAGAAGACCATTTTGGCGATATGGATTTTAAAGTTGCAGGAACAAAAAAAGGGATAACAAGTATTCAACTTGATTTAAAAATTGAAGGATTAAAAATTCCCATATTTGAGGAAGCCCTTTATAAAGCAAAGAAGGCAAGAGAATTCATAATTGATATAATGGAAAAAACAATTAAAGAGCCAAGAAAAACCCTGTCAAGATTTGCACCAAAGGTAAGTGCCTTTTTCATACCAAAGGAAAAAATAGGAGAAGTAATAGGTCCTTCTGGAAGAGTGATAAAGAAAATCATAGAAAAGACAAATGTAAAAATAGATATTGAGGATGAAACTGGAAAAGTTACAATTTATTCTTCTGAATATGAAAATATAGAAGAGGCAAAAAGGATGATAGAGGAAATAGTTCAGGAGATTGAGGTTGGAAAAGTTTATTTTGGTAAAGTTGTAAAGATTGCTCCTTATGGAGCATTTGTGGAACTGGCACCGGGTAAGATTGGGTTGGTTCATATATCCGAACTTTCAGATAAAAAAATTAATAAAATTGATGAAATTGTAAAAATTGGAGATGAAATAATTGTTAAAGTGATTGAAATTGATGAATATGGAAGATTAAAACTTTCAAGAAAGCAGGCAGCAAGGGAAGGATGTATAGAAATTGAAAGAAAAAGACCTTTATAGAAAAACAAGTTTAAACGAAGTTAAAATAATCTCAGAAAAAGTCCCGGGTTTTAAAAGTGTTGCAATAGGTGCTTTTCTTTTAAGAGGTGCAAGGGATGAAGATGAAGAATTATCAGGAATAACCCATTTTATAGAGCATATGATCTTTAAGGGAACAAAAAAGAGAAGTTCCTATGAAATTTCAAAAGAAATAGAAGATAGGGGTGGAATAATTGATGCATTCACTGCAAAGGAGATGATGGCTGTTTATTCAAAAATACTTGGTGAAAACCTTGAAATTGCAACAGATGTAATAGGTGATTTATTTTCAAATCCATTATTCAAAGAAGAAGATGTTGAAAAGGAAAAAAATGTTGTTCTTGAAGAGTATAAAGAATTTTTAGATGATCCAGAAGAAGTTATGAATTCACTTGTTTATGAAGCACTTTTCCCTTTCCATCCACTTGCAAAAGAAATACTTGGAAAAGAAGAGACAATAAAAAATTTTACAAGAGAAAAGGTTTTAAATTATTATGAAAAAATATATAAGCCAGAAAATTTGATAATAATAGGTGTTGGAGATATTGAGCATGAAAAATTTATAGAAGAAGTTGAAAAAAACTTTATATTTAAAGAAAATGGAAGAATTTTTAAAAGAAATTATTTTCCCTTTAAAAAACCAACAATCAAATATAAAGTATATCCCCATTTAAACCAGATTCAATGCACAATCGCATTTAGAACATTCGGATTTAAAGATAAAAGAAGATACCACTTGATGGTTTCAAACAGTGTAATAGGTGGAAATATGAGTTCAAGACTTTTTCAGAAATTGAGGGAAGAAAAAGGGATTGTTTATACAATTTCATCATTTGTTGATTTTCATTCAGATACAGGAATATTTGGAATTTCCTTTTCAACGAGTCCGAAAAACTTGAAAGAGACAATAAAAGCTATTCAAAAGGAAATAAAAAATTTAAAAGAAAAGGGATTGAGTGAAGAAGAGATTGAAAGGGCAAAGAGTTTTTCACTTGGTCATCTTGCAATATCCCTTGAAGATACAGGAACTCGCCTTGTAAGGCTTGCAAACCTTGAAATATATTTAAATGAATATTTAAGCATTGAAGAAGTTATAAATGAAATAAAGAATATGAAGTTAAAAGATGTAAATGAAACATTGAATGAAATAATTGATGAGGAAAGAAAAGGAATATC